>VGTJ01000139.1 GCA_016874775.1 Deltaproteobacteria bacterium | reverse complement strand
AAGCTCAAGAACTGGGCCAGACCCTGTATGCCGTGCGGGAGAGTTTGTTTAGTCATTACCTTCGCGCTGAACTACAAAACCCTCATGTCACGGCTTGTTAAGGTCCAAAGCGTAAGTCCTGATCTATTGGAGCGTGGGGATTGCTAGCCGCAACATCCCCACGCGCACTACAACAGAGAATAGAAGTAATCGCATTGCCATCAATCAGTAAGTCAACCTTGCTGATTTTCACGCCCGCTGTATCGGAAAACGCCCAGCCTCGGATGACAGCAACACCAGCGACCGTTTGCCCATTTTCCGGTCCTTCGAGCGTGGCTGTCAGAGCAGCATCGGCCCTGCCACTCAGTGACAAGAGGACAGAGAAGACCATTAGGAACGCAATAAGATGCCTGCCCCAGGTGCTGTTCAGTCGATCGAGAATCACAAACTGCCTCCGTCTACAGGTGAAGTGTCACTCACTATGCAGTATTTGCCCTACGTGCTACCATAGACGAGAAGTCAGCGTCAACGGATTGGTGACCTGCTACCCCAACGTATCAAACTGCCGAATGAGAGTGAGTTCGTCTACAGTTGGCGGTTGGGTTTCTGTCACTGTCGGTGCAGATCGTAATGGCCAACCAGTCGCCGCTTGGACTCCCTCTTTCGTGGTTCCTGGGTGTAACGATGCCAGTATCATTTCGCCAGAGTTGTCAAAGCTAAATATCCCCAGTGAGGTTACGACCTTGCTTGGCCCGCCACCAGATAAACCTACCGACTGTCGCCACCCTTTACCTGTGCCGTGCCCAGCAGAAGTGAGATACTGAACACGGTCACGAAACCGTCGCGGTTCGTGAGTCATGATAATCACAGTACGACGAGCGAACGAGGCAATATCTGCTGCGCCTCCACTGCCAGGTAAACGAAGCTCGGGTGTCCAGTTGGTGTTCAAATTGCCATAGCGATCAATCTCTGCACCACCGATAAAACCGAGATCAATGCGGCCTCGTTGGAGAAGTGCCATGACATCAATAAGACCACTACACGCAATAGCCGCAGCGATGTTCGGCGGATCACCCATTGTCACAATCGGACTGAGTGGTCGGCGATCACGAATCACACCGTTTTCAAATATCCCAATCGTAGTCGGCGCGTGTAGTTCTTTGGCAACAGCGAAGGCCACCAGCGGCAAGCGCATACCAACGAATACGACTTCGCCGTCCCGTATTTCACGGGCAGCCGCGGCAATCATGATTTCGCGGGTGGTAAACGTTGCGGACACTAGCAACCTCTACTGTATGGTTCGTTATACGTATTGCGTATTGCGTGTTACGTGGAACCGTAATTTACCTCATCAATCGGCAAGCGCTTTTCCGTAATTCGCAAGTCATTCACCATTTGTTCCCCTAGCTTCGTACGATACGCTTCTCGACTCGGAAGATCAGTGACCCATTCTTTTAACCAGGCAAGAAATCCATCTCGACTGCGTGAGTGCTCGTGATAACGGAGGAAGTATTCATCGTCGCGCTTCCAGAATCCTTGCACTGGTGAGGGATGTGCTCCAAGTGGTTCATGCACCACTGCATCAACGAGGATACCGGGAACGAGTGTACGGTTGGGATCGGCAGCAATAATCTCGCGATCAACAATCTCTTCGCATGTCAGAATTACGCGGTCTGCTGCGTATGCCGCTTCGACCGTAACACCCAGATTCCCCCACATATGAGCGTTGCCAAACGTATCGGCGCGTTGCACGTGCAGAATCGTGACATCTGGAACAACCGCTTTTACTGCAGTGAGTTGCTCGCTAGTAAACGGACATGTCACAGACCGGAAAGCCTCCTGATTCTTGATGATGTCTCCGCCAGCGCCGGTTTTCGTCGGTAGAAACGTCACTCCCAGTGCGGCGGCTTTCAACGCCAGCGTGATGGTAAAGTTGGAGTGCTCCTGAAGCAGCAGTGGTTGAGGAATTCCTTTCTCTATCGCACCGCGAAAGTTATAACCCATGCCCGCGCCAACGTTGCCAACCCAGGCGGAGATTACTGCTTTTACACACCCAGCACCGATCAGTTCGTCGAAGAGAATATCGGAGATCGGACCAATCAGTGAGAGATCTTTTTTGTTCTGGCGAATCAGTTCATGGCCAGCGGCAAAAGGAATGAGGGATTCCAAACAGAGTCCCATAGCCACACGATCTCCGTCATGGACAAGCTCGCGGATGGCGTTGGCCAGGGTGGTTGTTTTGTCTTGGTCGCGTTTGGTCATGAGAAGGGGAGCGTTCAGCCATCAGCTATCAGCGGTCAGCCAAAAAAGGCAAATCGCATGACTTCCTGACGAGCTGCGTACTGACCGCTGAAGACTTTTTCTGCTGGCTGAGAACTGAGAGCTGAACGCTTATCCATCACACCTGCTCAGCAATCAGCTTATCAAGTTCGATCTTTAACCGACCCAAGACAACATCGTACCCGAAGTTCCCGAGTTTGACACTTTTCTTCTTCAGGTTCACGGTCGTTGGTCCACACCAAAGACCGAGGTCAGCATCGTCAGTTTCACCGGGGCCGTTCACCCGACAGCCCATAACCGCAATGGTGATGTGATGCTCCTTGGCATATGCAGTCATGGCTTTGACTTGTTGTGCAAGTTCGACAAATTTCTCGTTCTCGACCCGCGAACAGCTTGGGCATGAAATAATGTTCATCCCTTTACCGAAGTCAGGAACCGATACGAATCGACCCTGCTTCACATCTTCAATGATCTGCAAACCTGCGGTGACTTCTTCATGCTTACGATCATTAGGGAGTGTCAGGGAGACTCGTAAGGTGTCCCCGATCCCGCTTGCCAACAACTTCTCAAAGGCGATGCGGCTTTTCATGATCCCGTCGGGCGGTAAGCCTGCTTCTGTGACTCCCAGATGGATAGGTACATCGGGGCGGGCTTTGGCAAAGCGCGTGTTGGCCTCGACAACTTTGGCTGGGTCAGAATCCTTCATCGACACTACGAAGCGGTCAAACCCAAGCTCTTCCATCAACTGGCAGTGGTAGAGGGTGGATTGAATCAACGCTTCCATCTGGTCGCCAGGGTATTTTTCGAGGAATGCAGGCGCAACCGAGCCACAGTTTACGCCAATCCGAATGGCAATGTCATGTTCACGAGCGATATCCACCAGCCAGGCGACCTTTTGCGGGATGGTCTTGCCCTTTTCGATGTGATGTAAATGACCAGGGTTGTAGCGAACCTTATCAACGTAAGGCGCGACCAACTCTGCCATTTTGTAGTTTTCTTGCAAGTCGACAGAGAGGGTAGCGGTAGTCTGCGCACGAATCTCTTTCAGTGCCGCAGCTTCTTTTGGGTTATCAACCGCAATACGGACAATGCCAGCTCGTGCTTTTTCGAGTTGGTGAACTTGCGCTACCGTGGCATCAATGGCAGTGGTTTTCGTGGCACACATGCTCTGGACGACGATCTGAGCGCCACCACCCACTTGTACTTTTCCAATTCGCACCGCCCGAGTCGGCATTCGTTCCATGCGCGTGAACTCCTCCATAGTAAAACTAGTGTTTTACAGTATCTGAGGATGTCACAGGCTTCAACTGTGCCGGACTGCCGTCGAAGGCGGTGGTGTCCGGCACAACCAGTGGAGGAAGGGAGACGGAGGAACAGCCTCTCGGAAGAAGCAGAATCAGAGTAAAAAGAGAGGCCAAAAGTAATAGCAAGAAGCGGCAGAAAGAAGAAGGTTGCAGTAGAAGGTCAGGTAGCAGTTCAAGTATCTAAGTGTGAGGACTATTCCATACGTCTCCCACATCAGGAACACTCACTGGTAGTCCGTTAGTGCAGAACAGGAATCTCGACAATCGGAGCACTAGGAACGGACTGCGCGTACTCCTGAAGCTGGTGCTTCATTTCGGCGATCCATCGCTGCGCAGTAGCTTCCTCGATTTCTCCTGCTTCTTGCTTGCGCAAGACTTCATCGAGGAAATGCTCAAAAAACGTCTTCATTTTCCGTACAGTGAGGATTACGCCGCCCGCTTGAGCGGGAACATCGCATGCTGTTCACGAATCTCCTGTAACCGTCGCTTGAGACCGCGGCGCAGGTAGGCAGGATCAATCTGGAAGGCATCACAAATGCCAGTAAAACTACAGAGATCTTCGCCTTCTTTGGTTTCGATCCACTCTTTCGCTTCTTGAAAGAGTTCACGCATAGCTGAAGACGGATGGTCAACGTAACGAAGATAGCAATCGATCGCGTCCTCGAGTACTGCCCACAACAAGCGGAATTCTCCGCTCATCCGTAATCGGGCCGCAATCGGATCACTCAGTTGGACCGGGATAAGATCAGCTAGCGTGATAATATCTTGAGAATCGTCGTGTAGTTCCATATGGGCTCCTTACTCGTTTTCCCCTTCGCTCATATGGTTCAGCAAGTTTTGCGCCAACGGATTTTGCTATTTCTAGGCGCTTTCTACCTTTCAGGTGACAAAGAAAGGCGTCAGAAGTGTCAATTCTTTGCCATTTCTGACAGTCAAATATGACATTGGACAGAGATTCATGTCATCTGATATGCCCACTTTGCCCCTGTTGCACTCCTTGTTTTGTAATTCAGCACGATGGTAGGGTAGGCATAATGACTGCCCAAATTGTTGAAGGAAAAATCATCGTCGAAAGCGTCTATGAGGAACTCAAGCAAGAAATTCCCCAGCTCATTACTCAGACTGGTCGACGACCGGTCCTGGTCAGTGTGTACGTAGGCTCTCACCCGGCAATTGAGGTCTACATCCGCTCACAAAATCGAGCGGCACGGCAACTAGGGATAGAGTACCGTTGGTACCATCTCCCAGATACTGCCGATGAGCGGGAAGTGCTTCGACGCTTAGACCAACTCAACCGGGACCCTGAGGTCTCCGGTATCATCCTCCAATTGCCACTCCCCCTCCATCTTCGGCGGTCGGTCTTAGTAAACGCAATCGATCCGCTCAAAGATGTTGACGGGACCCACCCAGAAAATGTCGGGGCAGCACTCATTGGCGAAATGCGGGTGGGATCTTGTACCGCACTTGCTGCCATACGGTTGATCGAGGCTACGCAGGTCCAGGTCGAAGGCAAGGAAGCGGTGATCGTTGGCCACAGTGAACTCGTCGGCAAACCTCTGAGCCTGATGCTACTCGACCGCCTGGCGACAGTTACCATTAGCCATATTGCCACAGCACGGCGGGGGCTGTTGGCGGATCATGTACGTCGAGCCGAGATCTTGGTTGTGGCTGTAGGATCGCCTGAGGTCATTAAGGGAGAATGGATTCGCCCTGAGGCAGTCGTGATCGATGTCGGCATCAATCAGGTCGGCTCACGCATCGTGGGTGACGTCGAGTTTGAACCGGCAAAAGAGCGGGCCTCTTTTATTACCCCGGTCCCTGGAGGAGTCGGCCCGGTCACCGTGTCCATGCTCATGCAGAACACGGTGAAGGCGTTTAAAGCACAGGCAGAAACAATGAAAAATTCAAAATGAAAAATTCAAAAATAAGAAGCCAGCTGTTTATTCTTGACTTCTACAATTCTTCATTTTTCATTCTCCATTTTTACTTGGCCTCACGCCGGTTCTTCTTCGAGCTTCACGGAAAGCTTCATCGCTTTGCCTGAACGAAGGATCGAGAAGGAGACGGTCTCTTGCGGCTTGTAGCGGCGCATCATGTCGCTGAACTCTTGCGCATTGCGCACCGCCTGGTCATTCACTGCTACAATCAGGTCTCCGGGAGTTTGCTTGGTCATATACATATCGTGGACGATCGCCAGGGGAATAGCAAAAGGCCCTGCGGGAGACATCGCTAGCACAACGATAGCCGCTTTGATGAGATTACTTCGCCCTTCAGTCGGACGATTAGCACCGGAAAACCCTGCACGTTCTGCCGGACTTCCTGGCACAACATCAAGCACCTTCACCCCAACCGGACCTTCTTCTGCGGTCGCATAGAGCACGCCAAGATAGTTCCGCTGTCCCGTCGCTCTTGGTCCATTGGCTCCAGAAGGGGAATTTGCCCCTGCCTGTGGAAACGGATCAATCTTTCGCCCTGCTTGTTCATTAGTTGGTGGATCTCTGGATTCCGCACTGCGAGCAGGCGACACTGGAGCAGTAGTCTCTGGTAGTGGGTTATTCGCGACCGGGTCAGGTTCTACAGGTTGAGGAGAGATCTCAAGGACCTGTGGAGCACCAATCCGTTGGCCTGGTGGAATTTCTTCACTTCCCTCTGTCGAAGGCATCACCTCTGGTTGAGCACCTTGCACCGTAAGCGGTGGAACGCCAACAAAGAGTAAGGCAGCCACGAACAGCCAATGAACCGGCGTACGAGTTTTCATATCGATATCTCCTTACTCACGCTTACGGGCAACATGCAGAGAGGTAGTGCCTATTATCTCTCTGCACAGTCGTCAGTACAAGCAAGGGGCGGTCCTTTTCCTGCAGTTTCTCTAGGACCTTTGCCTCTCAGCTTTCTCCCCATCACGCTGGACGAAATTTCACGAGTGTCCTCTCCGGCGTCACATCCTCAAAAGCAGCCACCACAGGCATCCCGACCTTCAGTGTTTCAGGAGAACAACCTGTGATGTTCGTCGTCAGATGAGGCCCCTCCGCCAGCTCAACGATCGCAATCACATACGGCACCTCTTCGGCAAATGAGTGATGTGTGGGAGCCTGAGCAATCGTATACGAATAGAGCGTCCCTTTCCCAGACACTTTCACCCATTGCAAATCCGGCGCTAAACATTCTGGACATACTTCCCGTGGATAGAACACATGAGTGTTGCATTTGTTGCAATGTTGGATTTGTAATTCATGTCGCTTGGCCGCATCCCAAAACGGTTTAGACACCGGAGTCGGTTGCGGCAGCGGTTTTTTATACTGAGCCATATCTCCTCCTGAAAGGCGGTCAGCTTTCAGCGGTCAGCCACACGGAAGAGGCGAAGCGCTCTGGCTGAAAGCCGATAGCTAATAGCTGAAGGCTTCTACTGCACTCCCAACACTAAACTGCACTGTTCACTCATGATGCCACCATTCCCGTTCACATAACCGATAGTGGCATTCTTGACCTGCCGCTCGCCACCACGTCCCATCAGTTGGCGCACTCCCTCAATGACGTGACTCATGCCGCCAGCGAGACCAGGCTGCCCGAACGACAGTTGCCCACCGTGTGTGTTACAAGGAAGGTCGCCTTTATATGACAGGTCGTGCTCTTCAACGAAACGCCCGCCCTCGCCTTTCTTACAGAAGCCAGCGTCTTCAAGGGTTACAATCACAGTGATGGTGTAGCAATCGTACGGTTGGACAAAGTGCATGTCTTTGGGCGCCAGGCCCGCCATTTTAAACGCGGACTCGGCTGCGGGTTTCACCAGCGAGGTCGTCAAGCTCTTTGCGTTGGTGATACTGCAGTGACCACCCGCTTCTCCTGCCCCAAGCAAATACACAGGGCGCTGAGGACCATGTTTGGCGCGGTCTGCAGATGTTACGATGAACGCGGCGCCACCCGCGCAGGGACTCACGATCTCCAGTAAATGCAACGGATCGACAATCATGCGCGAATTCAATACGTCATCAACGGTAATTTCTTTACTGCCAAACATTGCCAGCGGGTTCTTGCATGCGTTCTTGCGCTGATCGACCGCCACTTTGGCCATCTGTTGTGGGGTCGTACCAAACTCCGCCATGTGTCGTCGCGCAATCAACGCATACCCTGGATTGGCAGCGATGAGCCCATAGGGAGCATCAAACTCTGCATCATTAGGTGGAAACGGCGGCATTTTACGACCAGGTGTCGTCACCCCTCGCGTGTCAGCCACAACACACAGGACGGTCGAGCACATGCCTGCATCAATTGCTGCAGCCGCACGCCACGCCATGCCCGCAGCAGAAGCTCCCCCCAGCTCAACTTGATTAAAATACCTCGGCTGCAGGCGGAGGTACTCAGCAATAACCGACGGCCACAAGATGCTGTACTCACCAATGGCCCAGCCAGTAAGCAATCCATCGATATCTTTTTTCTCTAGTCCTGCATCTGCGATAGCTTCTCTCGCCACCTGTGCCATCATGCCGAGAGGGGTGCGCCCTTCAGCGTCACGCTGTGGACGTAACTCAGCGATCCCAGCGATTGCGGCTTTTCCCTTTATGCTCATAGTTTCCCTCCAGTCCTCCTGACGAAGAACGCGATGACTTATACCCCTTCTTGCTTTGTCCTGTCAAAGGAAAAAGTAAAGATTGTCCGTATTTGACAACGCTGTGCTCTTTCCCGTATGACATCTTCCCATGTTGACCGCACATCACTTATTCAAAGAAGTTATTGCTTCGCTGCGCAACGTTGTTGCACCAGCCATTGCCGATCCGTATCCAAAATCTCAGGCGTACATGGCTGCGGTGATCCTTGAATTTGTTTCACGCCAAGTCGAAGAACGCCGCGATATTGACCAAGAAAAACAACAGACACTAAACAGGCTGTTCCATGACCTCTCTGCTTTCCTTGCCGACAAAACTCCATCATCAGCCAGTGAAACTGATTACGAAGCGCGCTTATGCCGACTGATCGAATGGCTGTACAACGAAAAAGAGCGGCTTGGACCAGAGGCTTTTGCAACTGCCAATCAAAAAGTGCGCGCAGCGTTGCGACAGTTGTTGGATCAGGAGTTGAAAATAGCGGGCACTACAGAATGAAACGTATTGCGTGTTGCGTGAGATAAAGAGAGGCGATTCCACACCACGTTTTACGCACCACGAAACGCGGATAACGCTATGGCTGAATCAACCCAAGACAAAATCGTTTCCTATCTCTATAAAAAGGTGCCAAGCGCCAAAAATCTATCACTGTCACAGTTTGTGCAAACTGCTGTCGGCTGGTCACATGAGATCTACGTCTTCGATGCCCAGTGGAAAGAAAATGGGCAAGAAAAGACCCAAGGCTTCTGCCTGCGTAAGGATCCAGGCTCTGGTCTGTTGCGCACGCTGTCTGACTTGAAGGAACAGTATCGCGTCCTGCAAGCGCTTGAACCGACACCCGCACCAACGCCAAAGGTCTATTGGTTTGAAGAAGACCCGTCTCTGCTCGGTGGCCCGTTCTTCATTATGGAAAAAGTCCCAGGCGAAGCGACTAATCCGTGGTCGAAAGTCGGCAAACAGTATTACGCTGAGGCTGCAAAACGCGGGAAGCTGCCACGGAGTTTCATCGAAGCACTGGCTTCCTTGCACAATCTCGATTGGCGCGCCGCAGGCCTCGACTTTATCGGCGTCCCGGGACCAGGCAACGACTTCGCCCTGCGGGAAGTCGCAAAGTGGGAGTCGCTTATTCAGCGGTCGTTGCGCAAGCCCGAGCCGGTGCTGACCGAAGTGCTCATGTGGCTCAAAGCCAATGCGCCAAAAACACAACGCCTTGCATTTGTCCACGGCGCCTATCGTACCGGTAACCTCATGATCAAAGATGATCTTATTTCGGCCATCATTGATTGGGAACTGCAGGTGATAGGCGATCCAATGTACGACGTCGCCTATGTCCTTTCTGACCTGAACCGCGAGGGGTCACCGTTGCTCTCGTGTGTTGTCGAACGCGACTTTTTCATTGACACATATCAGCAGCTTACGGAGCTCACCATTGACTTCGACGCCTGCCGCTACTACGAAATCCTCTACATGATGCGCAGTACCGCGTTCTGGCTCAGTGCCTCAGGATTATTTGCCGAAGGAAAAAGTAAGGATTTACGCTTAGCTCGTACGACGTATTCAGTTCCAGTCGTTTTGAACATGGCAGCAAAAGCGCTGGGATTCTGATGATCGTCAACAATGAGGGCGCTTATGAATACAACACCGTCGCCCAGCATATTCTACGGTTGGTGGATGGCCTTGTTCTGTTGCCTGGCCATGGCAGCAGGGCCGATTCTCATCACCGGAACGTTCAGTATTTTCGTCAAACCATTAGCTGAGACGTTCGGCTGGAGTCGCGGTGACATTTCGTTCGGCTTCTCTCTGGTCGCGTTCATCATTGCTTTTTACGCCCCGCTCCTTGGGATTCTCATCGACCGCCTTGGCCCGCGTGTGGTCATCATGAGTGGCGCAGTCATCTTTGGCGCAGGGTTCTGCTCATTCTGGTTTTTGTCGAACTCCCTGTGGCAGTTCTACGGTATCTATCTGTTGACAGCGTTTGGGGGGGCAAGTCTCACTTCCCTTCCGTTTGCGACCATCATCTCGCGGTGGTTTAGCCAGCAACGTGGCCTTGCCCTCGGGTTCATGGGCACTGGCGTGTTTCTCGGCGGCATGTATGCTCCGCCCCTGGTCACCCATATTATCCTCACCTATGGTTGGCGCTGGGCATACGTCACACTTGGTGTGATTATTTGGTGCGTTGCCCTACCGATATCTGCCTTTCTTCTTATGGATCGTCCCGAGCAGAAAGGATTACAACCTTTCGGCGAGGGAGGAACAGAAAAATCGCCAACCATCGATTCTCATGCTTCCGGTCATAGTATGACCGTCACCGAAGCGCGTAAAACGCTGTCGTTTTGGTGTATGGCAGTCAGCTTTGCGCTGCTCAGCGCGGTCTCACACGCTGCCATCACCCACTTTGCGCCCCTACTGACAGATAAAGGACTCTCACCGCAACAAGCGGCAACCGCGCTCATGGTCCTCTCAGCAATGGGGGTTCTGGGAAGAATCATCGCCGGGTATCTGGTTGACCGTTTCCCGGCTCATCTCGTCTCTGCCGGACTTTTTCTTGGGGTTGTGATTGGGTTAATTGCTGGGTTCGGAGCCGATGAACTACCCCAGGCCCTCATCTTCGCAGCGATGATCGGACTTGGTTTTGGCGCAGAAACCGACCTGATGCCGTACCTCATTGCCCAGCACTTTGGCCTAGCCTCATTCGGCAGAATTTTTGGGTGGATCTATGGGGCGTTCGCGTTTGGTGGCATGCTTGGCCCACTCCTCATGGGGAAGACTTTTGATGCGACCGGCTCGTACCACCTCGCGCTCACAATTCTTATCCCAGCAACGATCCTGAGTGCCGTGCTTATGCTGCCATTGGGAATACGTCGTCTGCCCATCAAAACGACTGAAGCTGAAGCTCACTCTGGGTGAAGAAGGCAGAGGAAGAAAGCTCGCTGACTGTCACGCCCTCACCCTTCCCGCAGAACGTCGAGCAGCGCTTTCGCATCTTGCAAATCCTTGATCGCGAAGCCTTCGCTAAACCAACCGTAGACTTCAGATAACAATTTGTAGGCTTCCACGTTTTTTTTCTGGTGAGACCAGAGCTTTGCCAGGCTGACAGCGGCTCGGAGTTCCAACATCTTCATCTGCTGCTGTCGGGCAATATCGAGGGCTTGGAGAAAATGCCTCTCCACCACCTCTTCCCCATTTGGGACTAGCGGCTGGAGGCTTGGGGCTTGTGGGAAGGGGGAATCAGCCCCTAGCCTCCAGCCATTAGCCTCATCGACCTTTTGAGTTTTTCCTTTTGCTTTGCTGCGCTAGCAGGAGCTCACCTTTCACCCGATAAATCTCTGCCTCATAAAAGTGTTCCCCGTGTTGCTGAACCAACTGCATGGCTTCAGCAAGCGAGGTCAATCCCTCTTGCCATTGCCCAGCAAGACTTTGGGCTTCAGCCAGGATCGTCAGATAGTAGGTGAGCGAGACAGCAGCGCCAGCCTGACGCATTGCGGCGATGCCATACTGCATTTGCGTCAATCCCTTTTCGTGCTGTCCCTGCTGCACCAATACCCACCCTTGTCCGATCCGACTGGTCATCAACCACAATGGATATTCATGCTTGATAGCAATCTGTTCCAACTCAAGGGCATGCGCTTGAAGCGACTCAAGCTCATGACGACATTGATGCAGGGTCACGGCCAGATCAATGGCAACCGCTTGCGTAAAGGGATGCGCCAGGTGTTGCGCTCGCTGCAATGCACCCTGGTTGCATTGTAGGGACTGTTCGGGAAAGCCGAGGAACCACAAAGTCCATGCCAGATATGACGCACTTGCCGCGCCTGGGTGTTGCACGACCCGCGCAGCTAGCGCCTGTTCCGGTTGTGCACTCGAAAGCTCGGCGCCAGTCTCGAACGCTTGTCTCGCTTTCTGCACCTCACCGGAATACAGAGCGGTACTGCCAACGGCAAAATAGGCTTCTGTCCGCGTCATCACCTCATCGTCTTGCATTGCCTGATGGACAAGCTGCTGCGCCAGGTCCTCAGCAATCTTCAGGTTGGCACGCATGAAGTAGAATCCCCACAGTCCGGCAAGGGCAGCGAATTGCAGTGTACTCACTCCCATCCGCAGATTGAGTTCCCGTACGCGAGAGAACGCGATTTCCACCGCAGGATCGGCATAGCCCTTAGTTCCCATCAGCGTCCGCCCCAGCGCAAGCTGCAAACGCATTTCGTTCTCGCTGCGCTCTGTGGACTCGGGAGTATACGCGAGAAGGGTCAACGCGCGCTGGTAATACACCCCGGCTTCGCGGGCAGCAAAGCGTTGCAGAGATTGCTGAGCAGCAAAGCGCAAGTACTCGACTGCGCGTGGATAGTCTCGTCCCTCCTCAAAATGATGGGCCAAGATCGCGGCATATTCACGTGCGCGTTCCCCGTAGCGCTGCTCTTCACTGGTTCCTATCCGGCTATGCAAGCGCAACCGTCGTCCCGGTATGAGACTGTCGTACAACACCGCCTGGTAGAGCGCATGGCGAAAACTGTAGTAGCCGACGGTGGGATCCTCTGACACCACCGGAACTGCGGGAGCGGACAGCATTCGGCCACGTCGTACGAGGTCATCACAATATGTTTCTACAGTCGTCACTGGCAGATCGAGGACGGCAGCAATGGGCGCAGCCGAGAACTCGTAGCCAACGACACTGGCAACCTCAACGACTTGCTTCTCTTCGCGAGAAAGCTGCCCAATCTGTCGCTCGATCAATTGCCGAACACTAGGCCATGACTTACCCTCCCTGGATTCCCGCTTTCGCGGGAATGACGCCGCTACGTTCACCCCGCAGAATCAACAGGACTGACTACTAGGATGCCTATAGCGCAGTTCGCCAACGAAGTTGTAAGCAAGTTGTATGAAAGTTGTATTTTTTCGGTATGAATTTGCCGCGGTTGCACCACCCCAGAAGGCCGGATAGATAGGAAAAGTTCAGCGGGCGAACCAGCTATCTAAGAGGAGGAAAAACTTATGAAATTTATTAATTCAGTTGGCCCCAATCCGCGCTGCGTACGCATGTTCATGGCCGAAAAAGGGATTTCCATTCCATTTGCTGAGATCAATCTCCTGGCAGGCGAGAACCGTAAGCCGCCTTATACCGACAAAAACCCCGGTGGGCAGATGCCCGCGCTTGAACTCGACAACAGCACCACCCTCGCTGAGACAGTCGCAATTTGTGAGTATCTCGAAGAGAAGAACCCGACACCGGCTCTGGTCGGCACAACGGCTGAAGAACGGGCCGAAACCCGCATGTGGCAGAGACGAATCGAACTCAATATCACTGAACATTTGTATAACGGCTTTCGTTACGCCGAAGGGATCAAAATATTTCAAGATCGCATGCACTGTTTGCCCGAGGCCGCACCAGGGCTCAAAGCGATCGTGCAGGAAAAGCTTGCATGGCTCGATAAGCTTATGGAAGGGAAACAGTTCATTGTCGGCAACCGCTTCACCCTGACCGATATTATTCTCTTCTCTGCGCTCGACTTTGGTGCTGGTGTTGGCCAAACCATCAATCCCAGCTTGAAGAACCTCACAGCTTGGTTTGATCGTGTTGCTGCACGGCCCAGCGCAACTGCAAGCCTGTCTCCAAAAGACAAGAGTGGCGGTCTGCGCGGCGCGTAGGCGAGCACTGAATGGGGGAATGGGCGAACGGGCGAAACGGGAAAGAAGCTGAAGGCTTGGTCCTTTTTCCTGTAGCCCTTAGCCATGAGCCTCAGACCCTTTTGCTGATAGCTGATAGCTGAGCGCTAAGAAAGGAGGAATCCATGGACCGCAAAGTCACATTCTATAGCGAAGGCACACCGTGTGTTGGCATTCTCGGACTACCAGACGATTACAAATCTGGCGACAAACGTGGTGCGGTGATCTTCTGTCATGGTTTTACGGGTGTGAAGGAAATGTATCTGCCAGAGAATGCCAAACGACTGCAGGCAGAAGGTTATGTCACGCTGAACTTCGATTATCGCTATTTCGGTGAGAGCGGTGGCGAACCTCGCTGTCGCCTGATTCCGATGGCGCAAGTGGCGGATATTCGCAATGCCATCACTTACATGCAGGGTCTGCCAGAAGTGAATCCCGATCGTATCGGTCTCTATGGCACCAGCTTTGGCTGTGCCAATGTCGTCTATACGGCTGGCGTTGATGAACGCGCGAAGTGCACTGTCGCTGTCGTTGGTCCTGGCGACTGCGAACGGCAGTTTCGCATGGGTCCAAACTTTGATGCCTTTATGTCCAAGGTGCAGAAAGCCAAGGCCGAGTTTGTCGCGAGCGGCAATGTCACCTACATGCAAACCGCACGTATGATGGCACGTGATCCTGATGTCGTCGCTGATCTCGAAAGAGCACAGAAAGCCTTTCCGCAATGGCGACCGGAAGTGACGTTTGAGTCCATGGTTGACATCATGGAGTTCAAGCCTGAAACAGTGGCTGATCGCATCTCTCCACGCGCGATTCTGTGGATCCATACCGACAAAGACAAACTCGTACCGTTGTATGAAGCACAGAGCATGTACGCCAAAGCGCGCCATCCAAAGAAACTGGTCGTGTTAGAAAATATGATCCACGAAGATGTCTATCGCGGCGAGGGGTTTGCACAAGTTGTGAAGCAGACCAATGCGTGGTTCAAGGAACATATGCCAGCGAGATAACTACAAGACGGCACGGGCGAAAAGGCTCATACGAAAAAAGAATCGGTGAAACGGGGAATCGGTGAAACGGAGAGAAAAACCTGGCTTTGCTTTTTCTCCGATTCTCCCCCTCTCCGATTCTCCGATTTATAAAAAAGAGAGAGGTCATGCCCACTCAAACTATTCACACCACTTGCACGATGGATTGCCCGGATACCTGCGGGCTGGAGGTCACGGTCACCGACGGCAGGGTTGCGCGCATTCGCGGCACGACCGATCATCCGACGACCAATGGCTTTATCTGTGACAAAGTCTCGCACTTTGCGCGGCGTGTGTATCACGAAGATCGATTACTCTATCCGATGCGACGCACAGGTAAAAAAGGTGAAGGGAAGTTTGCCCGCATCTCATGGGATGACGCTATCGCTGAGATCACCAACCGTTTCAAAGCCATCAGTCAGCAGTGGGGGAGTGAAGCGATCCTGCCATATCACTATGGTGGCTCGAATGGTTTGTTAGGTGGTGAGTTTGTGGACGACTTCTATTTCGCCACGCTGGGAGCGTCGCGCATGGCCAAGACCTTGTGTGCTGCGCCATCGACTGCGGTCACAAAAGACATGTACGGTCGCATGCCAGGCGTGGCCTTTGAGGATTATCCGCTTGCCAAGTGCATCATCATTTGGGGCGCGAATCCCAAAGCGTCAAACATTCATCTGGTGCCATTGCTACGGCAAGCGAAAAAGAACGGTGCCTTCATCGCGGTGGTCAATCCAATCAAGACCTTTTCTGATCACGAGATCGATTTGCACGTACCGGTGTATCCTGGAGCGGACTTACCGATTGCGTTGGCAATGATTCGTTTGTGGCATGAGGCTGAACGGTTCGATCTTGAATTTCTTCGCCAACATGCCGATGGCCTTGAGCTACTGCTGCAGCAAGCAAAAGCATGGACCGTCGAACGAGCAGCAGCAGAAGCGCGGGTTTCGCCCGATGTGATCCGCACTTTGGCACAAGTGTATGCCGAATCGACACCGGCCTTACTCCGCACTGGCTGGGGTACTGAACGCAATCGCAATGGCGGCCAAGCCCTGGCTGCGATCTTGACCATGCCAGCACTGCTCGGCAAATTCGGCGTGCGTGGTGGTGGGTACACGATGAGCAACAGCGGTGCTGCACAACTTGACACCAACAAAGTGTTTGGTCCAGTTTCGTGGCAAACACGGGTCATCAACCAAACGCAACTCGGCGAAGCCCTCAACAGCGATCTTCAACCACCGATCAAAGGGTTGTTTGTCTACAACTGCAATCCTGCGGTCACCGTGCCTGACCAAAATGCGGTGCTGCGCGGTCTCGCACGTGAGGACTTATTTACTGTCGTCTCCGAACAAGTGATGACCGATAGCGCGAAATATGCCGACATCCTTTTACCGGCGGTCACGTTCCTTGAGCAATATGAGATTAAACGCGCGTACGGCAGTTATGTGGTCAGTGGAGTGCAACCAGTGATTCCGCCAGTGGGCGAGGCAAAAGCGAACGAAGAAATGTTCGCCCTGCTCGGTCGCGCGATGGGTTGGCAACACGAACCCTTTTATTGGGATACCGCAACGTCCATGCAGAAAGTCGCAGCGACACTGAAACTGGATCGTCAAGTCGCGAATCTTTCCGCCTGGCGAGCAGGAAAAGCTCAACGTTACGACTTTCCTGGTGAGCGCCCGGTGCAGTTCGATACTGTTGCACCACGGACCTCGGACGGAAAAATTCACCTGACACCAGCCGCGCTCGGCAAAACTCCGTTCCGCTATCAGACTGTACACGATACACGATTTCCCTTGGCACTGATCAGTCCGAGCAACAACAAGATGATCACCAGCACGTTTGGTGAGTTCAATTATCCTGAACTGTGGCTGATGCTGCATCCCGAAGATGCTACGGCACGAGGAATCTCGACTGGTGATACCGTGCGGGTGTTTAATTCTCTTGGCGAGGTACACTGTCGGGCGAAAATCAATGCTGATGTGCGCTCAGGTGTAGTGCACATGCCCAAAGGCGCGTGGCAAAAATCCTCACGCAATGGCTCTACTTCAACTGCCCTCTGTCCATCGCATGTCAATGATGTCGGTGGTGGCGCGTGTTTCAATGATGCACGAGTACAAGTCGAGAAAATAGGCTGAAAATTAATGCAAAATGCAAAATGCAAAATGGAAAAGCAGAAAGCGGCAGGAAGCTTTTTTTGTTCCTCGAATTTTGCATTTTTCATTCTTCATTGTCTTGAAAGTATAGCTTTCGCCACATCCGCCGATCCCCTTTCGTAGTTGGTCATGTTCATGCAGTTTTGCCCAAAGATGCACAGTATCTCCGCGTCGGCAAGTTGAATCGACGAGTTGAGTGCTTGAGTAGGCAACGGAAACCATGCTTAAATAGGGCGGTCAGGTCTCCAACGGTGCGGGGTATTTCATGAGCAAGCATCTCCAGGTACAACAACAGTAAGCTCTGCGAACTATTGCCTCTGGTAAAGCGTAACGCACAGAGCGGCATCCATAGAGTTCGGAACTATCTGTACTGATGTTGCCATTTGTCTCACCAACCGTAGGAGATACATTCCCGTACATGTCGTAAAGTCGTTGGGCAATTTCATTGTTGCGTCAGGTCGAGCTTTATAGCACGGGGAACGCGCTTAGAGTCTTGTAAAAAGAAGGGGTTAGGATAGAGAGGGCAGCACGGGTGTCCGGGAAAAAGGAGGAGGAGGTATGCCTGCGCTCACGTGTGCCCTGGTGGAAAAGCTGGAGA
>VGTJ01000138.1 GCA_016874775.1 Deltaproteobacteria bacterium | reverse complement strand
CAAACGCTCGGCGGCCCATCGACTGCGGTTCGCGAAATATGGCAAACGGATACTCGCGTAAACTTAATGTCATTGCCCTGCCAGGGAGAGGGAAGATCGAGCGTAGCGAGAGCGGGTGAGGGTAATGACTAAGGACAATTCCTAGAAAGTTGCTCTAAAGCCCCAACGCTTTCGCAATATTCACCCGCTGAATTTCATCCGTCCCACCAGGAATACGCAGATTGCGGGCGATACGAAAAATCTTCTCGATCCCCGATTCTTTCATCAGTCCATGCGCGCCATGCAACTGAACCGCGCGGTCAGCGACACGATACAACGCTTCATCGCAGAACACTTTGAGTGAGCATACAACCTGCACAAGCTGTGGATCGACTTTAAGCGTCCACAAATTGCCCTGGTCTGCCTGCCATAAGCATTGTAACGACATGCTCTTCATGGCTTGGACGTCGAGATACGAATCGACAATCATCCACTGCAACGCCTGAAAGCGGCTGAGTGGGCCGCCAAACGCCTGGCGATTCTTAATATAGGACGTACAGCGATCGAGCAGATACTGTCCAAGTCCAGTGCACATACCGCCGCGCCGCACGCGAATCCAGTTGATCATGCCCATGCTGAGATAAAAGCCTTCGCCCTCGTTTCCCCACATGCTGTTATGCGGAGTACGACAATTATCGAAAATCAGCTCGCCGGTCATGCCGTCGTCCATGATCGTGCGATAGGTGCGACCGATATGCAGTCCCGGAGCATCGTTCTCAACTATGAACGCACTCCCGCCTTCTCCGCGTTTGCTAGGGTCAGTCATAGCGCAGACAATAATCAGCTCTGCGTACTGCGCGTTGGTGATATAGGCTTTGGTGCCGTTGATAATCCACTCATCACCTTGCCGCTGCGCACGAGTTTCCATACCCAGGACATCCGACCCACCACGATACTCAGTGATTGCATACGCCGCAGTTTTCTCTCCCCGCACCAGTGGGCCAAGATACTTCTGCTTCTGCTCATCAGTGAGAAACATCAGCATCTGATTCGGCCCCTCGGTCCACGACAGCATCCACTGCGTGACGCCGATGCCGTGCTGATACACAGCTTCGTGGATGAAGAACATATCCGTCAAGCTGAACCCACCGCCACCGACTTCCTTAGGCATGTGCAGTGCATACAGGCCACGATCGGCAGACTTCTTGCGAATCGCACGTTGCGCAGCCAGGACTTCCGGTGCTAAGCGTCCGTCTTCGCGCAGGTACAAATGCTCGTTCGTGAGATGCTCGGCGAGGTCACGTTCGATTGGTTTGAGTTCATCGTTGATGAAGCGATGAATGTCACTGACAGTAGTTTGTACGTATGCTGGCGGTGTGAAGTCGATCATGGAACCTCTATCTTATTAAAAGAGAAACTACCCAACTAAGAATCTATACGATCGAAGGCAGCGACTACAAAAGCAGGAAATTTCATGAAAGTTACAGTATTCCACTCTTTTATCTTGAAGCGAATATAGGGCTCTTCAATAAGCAGTGTCTGTAGATCCTCAGCACGGTACAGGTATTGCTGGCTCTTGGGGATATTAGGGAGGGTCTCCACCTTAATACTTTGAGGATCGATATAGGTAAGAACAGAAGAGGAAAATCCGAACGTCTAGAAAAATCCTCCAGGATTGGCAAAACGAGAGACTCATGATGTTTCAGTTTGTTGAGAGGAAACCCTTACAAATCAACACGAATAAAGTAGTGAGAAAGGCAAGTAAACTCAACCTCGGCTTTCGACCTCAACAGACGACAGCTATGGGCGTTGCTCGATTTCATCCTGCGTTTGGGGACAGGGCTGAGGGAAGAGCTTGACGTCAAGACGTGGAGAGACGTTATAGAAAACCTAAGGCAAAAAGCCTGATCCTCACAGTCTGTTGAAGGAAGAAGGCTGATGGGGTCTTTGGTGCTAGGCACGCGACTTCCACGGGAGTACAAGGAATAGGTATGCAGACACAAAGTGAAACAACTCTCCCTGTCGTACCTCACCCGTCCCGACCGGAGGCCAATCAGTGTGTCATTCTGAAAGGCGTCAGTTGGGAGACGTATGAGCGTTTACTTACTGAACATACTGAGAGTAGCGGTACTCACTTCACCTACGACCGGGGGAGGCTGGAAATTATGGTCCTCTCTGCTGAACACGAGACACTCAAACACGTGCTAGAGGAGTTAGTGGAAATTCTCGCTGAAGAACTCAACATTGATGTGCGAGGATTTGGTTCGACCACGTTTCGACGAGCAGACCTGGACCGGGGTTTTGAGCCGGACGCTTGTTTCTACATTCAGCGGGAAGCTCAGGTGAGAGGAAAACGCGAGATTCGTCTTTCCGTTGACCCGCCACCAGATTTGGTCATTGAGATCGACATCTTTCATCCCTCGTTGAACAAGCTGCCTCTGTTTGCGACGCTCGAGATTCCAGAGGTGTGGCGTTACGACGATGAACGGGTCATCATCTTAAAACTGACAGGTGAGGGATATGAAGAGATGGAAGAGAGCACAGCATTACCAGGCGTAACCAGCGAAGCCTTGAGTCAGTTCGTCAAAGAAAACTCGCAGATGCAGCCAACCGTGTGGCGGCGTAATGTACGCGAGTGGGCACGGAAGAATTTGGTCAAAGCGTCGTAAGAAAATGGATCGATCCGAACTCTACCCAGCGACTGCTTCTTGTAACGAAGGATGAAGGAGCGTGGCGGTGAATCCTATTGAACCTTCGGTGACATGGAGAAAATGAGTGACCGGAGGAGAATGAAGAATTTGTAGAATCGTAGGCTTGTCCTCGTCAACCTCTTCAAGACCTGGAAGTGGCAACTCAAGTGCGGTACGCGTATGAATCGAATAATTAAAAATGGTGAGCCCAGTCGCCGTTTTTGATTGTGGTGAAACGCGCAGTAAGAGCTGATCAGAGAGTTGATAGCCGGTTGCTGTTGTTGGCTGCCCAAAAGTGACGTGCAAAATATCTCCGTCTGGGTCATACGTAATACGGGTAGGTAAAGTATCCGCCACTTCTGGTATTTTGAAAGTATTTTGAGGAAAGTCGCTCATGACTTTGTTTTAAGCTTTTTATGCTTGGATGCTTCCAAAATCGTGATTCCTACGAGTTCCTTACCGCGATAGCGCAACAAGATTCCTTTATCATGGAGAAATTCAGAATCAGTGGCCTTTTGCGGGCGCTTGAAACTCATGTAAAGAACATCTGCCTCTTGATCGTAGTCGATCCAGGTTCTTGTATGAGAGAAGATAATATCCACAGATTTGCATCTCTTCTTATGTCTTATTTACCGTCCCCGTCTTCTTCGTATCATATCCATCCAATGCCATCACTGTCTGTTTGAACGCATCGGAGCGAATGACGTTGACAAGCTTTTGCCCCATGTCGCTGTGGTAGAAGTCTTTGAGGAAGACGAGGTCGTACTCTTCGCGTTCGACAGGGACGAAGTCGAGATTGAGTGCTTTGGCGGCGGACTTGATGCCTAGGCCGGTATCGACGAGTCCACTGGCGACGGCAACGGCAACGGCCATGTGGGTGGTATCTTCACGTTCGTAGCCTTGAATCTGTTCTGGCTTGATTTTGAGTTTGCTGAGTTTGTAATCGAGCAGCACGCGCGTGCCGGAACCGGGTTGACGATTGACGAACGTGACGTCTTTGCGGGCAAGGTCTTTGATGCCTTTAATTTTCTTGGGGTTGCCTTTGGCGACAATCAATCCTTGCTCGCGGATGACTAAATTCATCACGACGACTTTGGAGAGCAGTTGTTGCTTTTTGAGGTCGGGGAGATTGTATGCTCCAGTTGCAGGATCGAGCAGGTGAGTGCCAATGATGTGGGCTTCCTCACGTTTGATTGCCACGAGACCACCGAGTGAGCCGACGTTGCTGGCGGAGATTTTTAATCCTGGATATTGCGCTCGTAGCTGGTCGTCGAGCACACCAACAGTGAGATCATTGCTACCGGTGAAAAGGATGGTGTTGCCGATTTCTTCGGCTGGTCGAAGCAATTCTACTCCAACCTCTTGCCCAGCATTTAACCCTTCGTCGAGTGAAGGAATGCGCAGCACACCGTCAGCTTTGACCATCGTTGTAATTACGCCAGCACCACGGCCTAAGGGATTGGCGATCACATGATCGCCGACTTTTCCCAGACTTACGCGTACGAACTCTTCGAGGCCAAGGCGAGAAGGAACTTTGCGTGGTAGCAGCGCTTTGACTTTCTGCGGTTCTTCTGCCGGGCGGCCAAGAAAGTGAGCGATCAACGGACGGAGAATTTGTTGGCAAATCACCACGGCTGATACTGGATACCCAGGCAGGCCAATCACCGGTTTGCCATTAATGCGCGCGAGAATCGCTGGTTTACCGGGCATGACGTCGATACCATGTACCAATACTTCACCGAGTGATTCCAACGCACGCACAGTGAAGTCATGTTCACCCGCAGACGAGCCAGCGATGATAACGACAATATCATGTGCTCTGACGGCACTGTTGAGAGCTTTGGTGATAGTCGGGAGATCATCGATCACGCGCGGCAAACGATGCGGTTCGCCTTCCCACTCTTCGACGAAGGCTGCAGTGACACGCGAATTGAATTCAATAATGCGGCCCGGTTTGGCTGGATCACCAGGCTCAATCAGTTCTGAGCCCGTAGGGATAATGCCAACCGTGGGCTTGGAGACAACCGGAATTTTGGTCAGCCCAGCGGCGAGTAACGCACCAATATCATAAGGTCGCAATTTGTGACCTCGGGGCAACAACGGCTCAGTCGCGACGATATCTTCACCAACTAGGCGCACGTGTTGCCACGGGGTCGCCGCATCGCGAATCTCGACTTCCTCGTCACTTTTCTTGAACACCCGCTCGATCATGACGACGGCGTTCGCCCACGGCGGTAACGCGTTGCCTGTGTCAACATATTGAAAGATCGCTTCACCGTTGGTGGCCGCACGACCATTTTTCTTGCTTACCGACTTTAATGTAACTGCCGTGAACTCACTTGCGCCAAACGTATCTTCCGCGCGTACCGCGATGCCGTCCATCGCTGCACCGTGATAATGCGGCGCCGACAGGACAGCAAAGATGGGCCCTGCTGTCGTTCGATGTAGAGCGTCTTCTACCGCGACCCGCTCGATTTTCTTTGGCGGTGTGGTTGCTTCTAAGAAGACGGCTAACGCTTCGGTGAGGGGTTTCTTTTTGAGGTAGCGTTTGCGGTCGGAATGAGTGTGTGTATGTGCAGAGTGACTGTTCATAGGCAGCAACGTAATCCGTAATCCGTGATCCGTAAAAAGGGAAGGGCGGGGTGGTTACGTATTACGCATTACGTTTTATTCTCATAGTTACGTAGTACGTTTTACGCGTTAGAAGAGAATGACCTCCACCTCTTCCCCCGTCTCCTTCCCCTCTTCGCTATGCGGAATACAAAACATGCCATCAGCTTGAACGAGGCTGAAGACTGCTCCGGATTTGCCGGGCAGGGGGCGGGCGAGAAGCGAACCGTTTTGTATTTCCAAAGTGACACGGACATAATCCTCACGACCAGGGGCCGAGGCAACGTTTTGTGTCAGTCGTGCACGGGTTGTACGAAGCGGAGCGAACGCTTGCTCGACTGATTCTCCACCCATCATGCGCAGCAGTGGCGCACCAAATAGCGCAAACACCACCAGTGCCGATACCGGATGCCCTGGCAGTCCCATCACTGGCTTTCCTGCCGCTTTCGCGAAGATCGTCGGTTTTCCTGGCGCAATCGAAATGCCGTGAAAGAACATCTCTGACTTGGGGAATGAGCAAATAATGTCGACCGTCATATCTTTGATGCCGACCGAACTGCCACCAGAGATCACTACAACATCCGCTACTTTGAGCGCCTGGGCCATCGCTTTCTCGAAGGCAACGCGGTCATCCTTGACAACACCAAGGTCGATGGTTGCGCCACCTGCTTCGGCGATCATGGCTCGTAGCGAATATTGATTGATATTGCGAATCTGTCCAGGTTTCGGCGTTTGCTCAGGAGCGACAATTTCATCACCGGTTGAGATCAACGCCACTGTGGGACGACGATAGACCGGGACTTTCGTTAACCCGACGCCAGTAAGCGCCCCAACGTCATGTGCCCGCAATCGCCGACCCGCAGAGAAGATCGACGCACCTTTTTTGATGTCTTCACCAACCCGCAAGATATTTTCCCATGGTGAGGCACTGCGTTGCACCTCAATTGTGCCGTCACCCATTTCTTCGGTGTACTCGACCATTACCATCGAGTCGGCTCCAGGCGGCAGCATCCCGCCAGTGGCGATGCGCATGGTTTCGCCTTTTTTGAGTGGGCGCTTGGCCTCTTTGCCCATCTCGATATTGCCGACCAGTTTGAGGTACATCGGCAGGCTAGCGGACGCACCGAACGTATCTTTGGCACGGACAGCGTAGCCATCCATGTTGGTGCGATGAAAATGTGGAGAATCAGTCGGAGAGGTGAGGGCTTTCGCCAGTACGCGTCCACAGGCCTCAACGACAGCAATCGTTTCACTACTAGTTTTAGGAGCAAAGGCAGCAAGCTGTTCGCGTGCCTCTGCTGAGGTCACGACACGAAAAAAGGCTTTGATTGGGGCTGGGGCTACAGCCGCCGATGCGCTAGGCATGGCAACTCTCTCCTTACTTTCTCAAGATAATCACGATCAATCTCAGCAGTGATAATACATTCTTTGTCTGGCGCGCGTGCAATGATTTTTCCCCACGGATCGATAATCATCGAGTTGCCATAGTCAGCATAGCCATAGACATTCTTGCCAATCTGATTTGGCGCAATCACGTATGCTTGATTCTCAATTGCCCGGGCACGGAGCAACGGTTCCCAGTGGGCTGCACCGGTTGGGAACGTGAACGCCGCTGGAACAAACAATACCTCTGCCCCTCGTTGCGCCAGTTGACGATACAGTTCAGGAAAGCGTAGGTCGTAACACACAGAGAGTCCAAACGTGCCGAGCGCGGTCTCTTGCGTGACAACCTCTGCCCCTGGTTTCATCGACTCGGATTCTTTGGCGGTCACTTGTCCAGGAATATCAATGTCGAAGAGATGGATCTTGCGATAGCACGCGAGAATTTCTCCCTGCGGATTGAACAGCAGGCTGGTGTTGTGTGAGCGCGGTTCGTCAGACCGTTCAAGAAACGACCCGGCAACCAGGTGAATACGATGTTGACAGGCCAATGAGCTTAAGCGATCAGAGGTTGGACCAGGAATGCCCTCTGCTTGTTGAGCGCCTGTCCCCTTCGGGCCCCGCCACGAAAATACTTCGGGGAGGACAACGAGTGAGGCACCACGCTCAGCCGCGAGTCGAACAAACGTCTCGGCCTTTGCCAGGTTCTCTTCTTTCGAGGATGAGGCGGTCATTTGCACAGCGGCAGCAAGATAGGATCGCATGGATGCTCCTCCTCGGGCGAACCTAACGAACCGCTGCAAATGGGTCAAGGAGACAGGGGTTGGTGGTGGTTGGGAACAAAAACTCCATCGACTGTGTGGCGGAAGGAATAACGGCACCCGCGAGATGAGAGGACGCGGGTATATATGGAATGAAAGTTAGGTTGTCGTATCCGTCCAAGCGGCACTCTGGCCCAATATGGCCGAGCGTGAAGTTGCTGTGTTTTCTACTCAAGGCTGAGATCAGCGGCTTCCTGGTGAATAGATCTTACCTCGGTTTGATCAAGCAGAGTTGGGCCTCAGTATCGTATCATTTGTAGGGCGGTGCATGTTTTCCTGCTGACTACAGAGGTATGCGAACCCGAAACGTTGAGCCGCGGCCCACTTCACTTTCGACAAAAACTGAGCCACCAAGGAATTCACTGAGGTGTTTGACCGTATAGAGGCCAATCCCAGTGCCTCCGTAGGCGTCTTTTGAGATGTCGTGGACCCGCCGGAATTTTTCAAAAATGTCCGTCAAATGTTTGCGTGGAATACCAATCCCAGTGTCTGTGACACGGAACTCGACTTCATTATCGATGCGCTGGGCAGTAATAGTAATCGAGCCCTCACAGGTAAACTTGAAGGCATTCGTGATGAGGTTTTTAACAATCACTTTTAGCTTGTTTTTATCTGTGTATAGCAGCGGCAGATCCTCAATGTTCCAATGGAAAGCAACAGCGCTCTTGCGGTCCTCTAAAGGCTGGACTTCATGCCGGATCGACGTTACGAGTTCAGCAATGGACACCTCACCGGTACACATTGGTAACTGACCCGCTTCGAGCCGGCTCAGATCAAGGATCGAAGAAACAATTTCATTGAGTTCATGGACACTCCGACGAACTCGTTGTAAGGGTTCGATTTGCTCTGTCGAGACTGTTCCAAAGGCATCGTCTAATAGTAACTCGATATAGCCGATGGCAATGTTCAACGGCGTGCGCAGCTCGTGTGACATCATCGTCAAGAACTCACTTTTTGCTTTATCTGCTGCTTCTGCCGTATCCTTAGCACGTTGCAAGTCACAGCGAATTTGTTTGCCTGTGGTCGCGTCGCGAAGGGAGACCAACGTTGCTCCCTCGCCGTCCCATTCTATGTAGGTCACGAGCATCGCGACGGTACGAACCGTCCCGTCGCGAAGAACAACATCAATTTCCGTCGCGCTGTCCGAGGTCACAGGGAAGCCAAACCAATGGCCGATGAGCTGACCAAGGGGACGGTCGAGAAGGGTTTCTGCGGTGGGATTGGCGAAGCGAACAATCCCTTCTCGATTAATGACAAGAAGACCTTCAGTACTGTGGGTAATAATAGTGCGAAACCGTGCTTCATTCACGACCAAAGTTTGGGTGTTGGCGCATGCATTGTTTCCGTAATTCACTAATTCCACAGATCCCCCTTACGACAAAAATAAGTGCACTATGACTCAGACTTCTGTTTCTGACCTTATTTCACCCGCGAAAGAACACGATAGACGAGTTTTCTTTTATCCCACTTCGGTTCTTTATCGATTATAGTGAAAATTTTTCCAGTTTTTATCCTCTACCTGAATAATCTCGATTCTCTACCTAGAAGTGAGTAGAGGATAAGAAGAGTGAGTCGGCACTTAAGGGGGCTGGTTACGGTTGGTCTTCTTTGAATAATGTTTCTAACTGGTTGATTTCATTGGCTGCGAGGTACACCGGATTGCCGGAGATGATTCCTGTGACATTACGAAAGGCCTGGCCAATGTGCATGCCTCGACCGTCGATAGTAAACTCGCGAATTTCTTTCCCATGGGTCGAGCCACGCATCTTTAAGATAGTAATACCACGCCGCATTTCACCATAAATTTCGATGTAGCGTAGCAGGATGATGGAGTCAGTGAGGGTGGAGATATGCGCCTCGGTGGAAGAGATTCCGCCCATTAACGTGGGGGTCGTTGCGGTAAACACGCCGGCGATTTCGCGATGTTTAACGAATGAGGTGAAATCAATGACAAACTCGCGAAAGCCTTTTTCCGTGGAGATCCGCTCTAAGGCCGATAGGCTGTCGATTGTCAGCCGGTGTGGTTTGAACTCCTCGACTTCGGTTTTCATGCGCAGCAGATGATCTTCAAGGCTTGCGACCTCGGGATATTCGCAAATCACTCTGAGTGATCCTTCTTCTTCCATCTTCTCAAAGTCGATTCCCCACCCCTGTGCATTGCGAAACAGTTGCTCGCGGCTTTCCTCAAATGCTAACAGGAGACATCGCTCGCCCTGGCGAATACCACCAGCAAGAAATTGCGTGGTGAGTAACGTCTTGCCAGTGCCGGTGGCACCAGACACCAAGACAATGGAATCGCGAAAGAATCCACCGCCACACATGGCATCAATCTCGACATTGCCAGCCGTAATGCGCGTTACCGACGAGCGTTGTTTGAGCTGTAAGTCGGTAAGGGGAAGAAGGACCACCCCCTGTTGAGGATTGATGGTAAACGGGACTTCGCCGCGGATATGCGTTGTCCCGCGAAACTTGAGAATTTCCATCGTTCGCCGTCGCTTTTCGTCTTCTAAGGCATTGCGAAAAATGATGACATTATCTGCGACAAACTCTTCGACGCCATGCCGTGTGAGTTCGCCGTGATCGTTGACACGCTCGGTGGTCAACAGCGTCGTCACTTCGAGTAAGCGCAAACCTGCAAATAAGCGGAGCAATTCACTGCGTATGAGGGCGACATGCGGCAGGCGGAGCAGGAGTGAGCCGATGGCATCGATCGACACGCGCTTGGCGTTGACCTGGTGAATGGCGTGTTCCACTCTGGCAAGCAGAGCGCCCAAGTCATATTGGCCATTGAGCTGTACATCTTCCAGTGGTTGTGGAGAGGCATCAACGAAGGCCCACTTTTTTTGCTTTTCCCACGCTTCGATGTGCCAGCCAAGACCGGCAACATTGCGTCGCACGTCGGTAGGGCTTTCTTCAAAGGTCACGAACACCCCAGACTCATCGGCATGCGTAATCCCTGCTGCGAGAAACTGCGCGGCAAAGGTGGTTTTCGCACTGCCGGCGGTACCAACGATCAGAGTCGTTCGATCTTTCGGTAAGCCTCCGTGCGCAACGAGGTCAAACCCAGGAATATATGTTTTCAATTTGCCAATAGCGGCCAGCGTCCCTGCTCCCATTCGTTATCTCTCCCCTATTCCTTCCTTTTGTCGTTCGCGATCAGTGTAATATGCTCAATCCCGCCACAACTAAATCTTCGTCTGACAGATCTCCAATCATGCGCCGTGGCGGTAACGGTTCTTCTTTGACAAGAGTTGGCGTTGCAAGAATCTTGTTGTCTTCGGCGAGTTGTGGATGTTCGAGCACATCGATCACCGTCAGTTCGTAGGTGTCTGCGAGCTTCTCGTCGCAAATACGACGAAGATTGGTGAGGGCGCACTCAGAACGCCCGGTCAGTCCAGCGATGTACAGTTTTAAGATATATTTTCCCACGCTTCTCTTTATCCTTTTGCGTCCGGAGGTGCCTGTTGTTGGCCAGCGCCAAACGCACGAATGCGGTAGTATGAGGCGAGGTAGCCCATGAGCTGCAAGACTAACATGCGTCCCTCTTGGAGGTAGGCATTGGTCTTGGGTGCCGCGACGCCCTTTGTTTTTTCCTGTAAGACATCCGTATGCAGCGCAATAACATCACGCGGCCCAGCAACGAGGGTCCCCAATTGCTCTGCTATAGCGCGGAGCGGTGTGGAATGGTCGTAGGTGATCTTGAACACGTGAGCTTCCAAGGTGCGTTCTAAAATGGCACTGTACTGTCCGTGCAAGTTGCCCCAAATTTCAGGATGGCGCTCTGCTATTGAAGTTTGCCCCAAAACGAGTCTCGTGATGGGAACATCATAGGTCGTGAGGTGCGTTAACGTCAGCAGTTCGTTTTCGAGCTGCTGGATGCGTTCTTCTCTGCTGTGGACAACTTCCCGGAGCAGACGATGGCGATCAATCGCATAGCCGATGTAGCGCAGTAACAACTTTCCGCTGAGTTGCCATTTGAGAAAATAGTCTTGTGCTCCGAGCTGGATCGCTTGCGTCTCAATTGCTTCATCGGTTGTACTAGTCATAACAACGATAGGTACTTCTGGCGCTTGTTCACGCAGCGTGATGAACGTTTGCACGCCTTGACTCTCCGGCAAATGCAGGTCTAACAAGACAATATCATACGGGCGAGTTTTGAGAGCTTGGAGGCCTGTCGCTAAACGTTCGTGGACATCGATCTCGATAGCAACCGCTTCCGCTCCCAAGGTTTGCCTGAAAAATTGTGCATCCCCGACCGTATCTTCGATCATGAGAATGCGGAGCGGTTGACCAGGAGTTGTCATCATAGATCGATTTCCATGCGTGTCCTGCACGTGATGTTACGAGTTTCGTGTATCGTTGGGTTCCGCTGGATGTGCGCTTGGCGACTGTTCTGCAACATGGTCTGCCGGCAGTGTAAAGAAGAAAGTTGACCCTTGCCCTACGTGGGACTCCACCCAGATCTTTCCCTCGTGACGCTCGACTATGCGTTTGCACATCGCGAGCCCCAACCCTGAGCCAGCATACTCTTGGCGTGTATGTAAACGGCGAAAGATCCCAAAAATATCAGTGGTGTCCGTCTGTGATATGCCAATGCCATTATCACGAATAGCAAAACGCCACATGTCATTGTGTTGCATCGCGTCGATATGCACCACAGGTGACGCGTGCCCACGGAATTTAATCGCGTTGCTCAACAGGTTTTGAAACAATTGCAACAGCTGCGCCGCATCGCCTCTAACGGTTGGCAGTGTATCCATGGTAATGGTGGCGCGTGCTTCTTCAATGGCGACTTTGAGATTGCTCAGAGCCTGCTGCACGACAATGGCGCAGGCCACGGCAATCAGCGGCTTCCCGCGTGAATGAATCCGTGAATAGGAAAGCAACCCGTCGATTAACCCCTGCATGCGTGTCGCCCCATCCATAGCATAGGCAAGAAATTCATTGCCGTGGGTGTCCAACTGGCCCCGATAGCGGTCCTGCAAGAGGCGGCAGTAACTCGACACCATGCGCAACGGCTCTTGTAAATCATGTGAGACGACATAGGCAAATTGCTGGAGGTCTTGATTGCTGCGTTCGAGACTGGCGGTAAACTGCGAGAGTTCTTCTTCCTTTTGCTTGATGCGCGAGACATCGGTAAAAGTCATCACCACGCCAGCAAACTCTTTGTTCTTCGTCTCGTACGGCAGTACGCGCATCATCAACCACTGACCTTTGCGGCCGCGTACTTCATGTTCTTGGAGCTTACCGGTTTCTTGCACCTGTTTGACTAATGCGCTCAGGCCTTCATAGGCTAACGGCGTCGCGAAATGTTCAATTGAGCGTCCGACGTCATGAGGGAGGAGCTGAACAACCTCAGCCATTGCCGGCGTGAATTTGCGTATGCACAGGTCATGATCGAGGAATAGTGTCGCGATATTGGTACCGTGTAAAAAGTTGTCCAAGTCATCATTCAACTCAGTGAGTTCAACGATTTTCTTCTGATACTCAGTATTAACGGTGTACAACTCTTCGTTTACGGACTGTAGCTCTTCATTGGTGCTTTGTAGCTCTTCGTTTGATGATTCGAGCTCTTCATTGGTAGATTGCAACTCTTCATTGCTCGTTTCTAATTCTTCGATGGAGGCTTGTAAATTTTCCCGGCTGAGCTGCAAATCTTGCTAAAGGTCTGTCACGCGTTGGAGCAGGTATTTGCCAGTATCAGGCGCATCGTGGCTCAGCGAAGAGGCGGTGGTGGGCAACGGTGATTCAATAAAGAACACCAACAGATAGAGTTCTTCGCTATTGCCCTTTTCTAAAGCCTGGACGCGAAGGTCAATCGTATGGACTTCGTTCCCGAGGCCAACATGAACATCCCTGTACACAACTGGCTCAGCAATCTTGCTGGCCTTGTGTAAGGCAGTGGAGAGAGAAATCGCCAAGTCTGGTGGGACTAACTGCGTGATACTCAGGCTCGGTTCGCCGGGCCGAATGGACAGAAATTTTCCTGCGTCTCCGAAGACATGCAAGATTTCAGACGCCTGATTCACCAACACGGCGGGTGGCGCAAAGCTGTGAATCAACGCTTTATAGGCGCGTTGGATGGTCACATCCTGAGGGATCAAACGCTTACTCACGGGAAGAAGCGACGTATAACGAAAGGCGTGCTCGCGTTGCGGTTGTCCAAGAGGAGCAGACAGGAGCAACCGGGAGCGCCGGCGCTTTTGCGAGATCTTCCATTTCTTGTCGACAGTAGAAAACTCTTCAGTGAGAGCGCCTAGGGATTCACTTGGTCCGAGAAAGAGGATGCCTTTGGGATTGAGGGCAAAATGTAAAAGGGAAAGTACTTTCTGTTGGAGTTGCGTCTCGAAGTAAATTAAGAGATTGCGACAACTGACAAGATCGACTTTGGTAAATGGCGGATTCGTGGTCAAGTCGTGTGTGGTGAACAAGATCATCTCACGAATATGACGATCAATAACGTAGTGGGTGCCTGTCTTGACGAAAAATTGTGCGAGTCGTTGGGGCGAGATGTCGACCGCAATGCTTTCAGAGAATACGCCTTCGCTTGCTTGCGCTAAGGCGGCGTCATCTACGTCCGTCGCAAAAATTTTGACACGGAGCGCTTGATTACTGCGTACGATCTGTTCCTGGAAGAGTATCGCTATGGAATAGGCTTCTTCACCGGTAGCGCACCCCGCAACCCAAATGCGAATTGGAACCTCAGGGGTCGCGCTGGCAACAATTTTGGGGATCACTTCACGCTCAAGTACAGAGAAGGCCTCACGGTCGCGGAAAAACCGCGTGACGCTGATGAGCAGGTCTTCTGCAAGTTTGCTGACTTCTTCGGGTGAATTCTGCAAATGAATAACATACTCAGCGAACGTTTCGATATGGTTAATCACCATGCGCCTTTGTAAACGTCGGAAAATCGTCGAATACTTGTATTGGGAGAAGTCAATGCTGCTGTATTTGTGTAAGAGGGCAAAAATATGAGGCAGCCACTCTTCCTCAGTAACAAGTTGCGATTCTTGGGCGGTGGTAGCAAACGTCCATGGATGATGAATGTAATCGAGGAGGCGTGCTGGTATTTCCTGTGGTGAGAGAATGTAATCGGCCATTCCGGTGGCGACGGCGCTATGGGGCATCCCGTCGAACTTGGCGGTTTCTTCGCTCTGAACGATGACCAAGCCTCCGACTTCTTTAATGGCACGCACCCCGCGGGCGCCATCACTTCCTGTTCCGGATAACACGATACCAATGGCATGATCTCCCACATCTTGCGCAATAGATTGAAATAACATGTCGATGGGTAAGTGTAAGGTGGTTCGCGCCTCTTGTTCGTGCAAAACGAATTTTCGTCCTGACACAATCAGATTGGTACGTGGCGTATTCAAGTAAATATGATTCGGATGAAGCGCCATGCCGTGTTCTGCGCGTGTAATGGGAATGCGCGTGCGGCGGGCAAGGATTTCTGCCATCAAACTTTTGAAGTCAGGGGAAAGGTGCTGAACAATCACAAAGGTGAGGCCACTATTGGGGCTCATAGTAGAGAAGAATTGCTCAAGTGCCTCAAGGCCACCAGCGGATGCGCCAATGCCAACAATGTAGGACTGCGTTCCTGGACCTGGGCCTGCGGCGAGGCTGTTGAGTAACGAGTCTTCTGTCGAGCTGCTCCTCCTGTCCATAACGGCTAGGTCTGCTCCGTCTAGTGGTTCTTGTGTCAACGTCCGCGCATCGGCCATTCGTCTCTCCTAGAGGTCTTCTCCTGGTCCGTTTTCTTTCCCTTTCTCGACAACTGCCATCTACGTGGTTTCTTGGGGGAGGCGCACGATAGAAAACCAGAAATCTTCAACCGAGTGGACAACTTTTACGAACTGCTCGAATTCGACAGGTTTGGAAATGTAGCAATTGGCGCGGAGTTGGTAGCTTGCCAGGGTATCCGCATCTTCCTGTGAACTGGTCAGAATCACAATCGGGACTGTTGCAAGCGTAGGATCATTCTTGATCTCCACTAACGTCTCACGTCCATTTTTTCGCGGTAAGTTCAGATCAAGCAAGACTAAATCGGGAGTGGGGGCGTGGGCATGCGGTCCTTGGCGGCGCAGAAAAGCAAGCGCCTGCTCGCCGTCGCCAGCGACGTGTAGATTATTAAGAATCTTCCCGTCCTTCAACGCTTCTTGTATGAGGCGGACATCTCCTGGGTTATCTTCCACCAAGAGAATTTCCGCCGGTCGTCCACTCATGGGCATCCGCTGTTCCGCCATAGCACCCCCAGACAGGAGAAAATCGATCCCATATTGTATGTATTATAAGATCCCCCCCTTGATAGATCTTTAACACGATTCTCCGTAGATGACGAGGGTCTTGTCTCTTTTTTCGCTCTTTTTTGACGAAGAAGTGGCGGGTGAGAGAGAAAGAAAGAAGAGAGAAGGGGATAGTGGAATAAGTATTATGGCATACAATAAAATAAGTAAAAAATATTACTTATTGAGAAACTACAGGTGTTTTCCATTATTTTTTTCTCTTATTTTTTGCGATCTGCGGAGAGAAGACTGAGTAGCTAGTCACACTGAATTTGCGGGGTCAATTTCGTCTTGCCCGCGCAGGCAGGCATCCAGGAGCATCGGGTGCAGGCCATTGCTTTTGCTTTCTAGATTCCGGGTCTCGCGTTGCCCCCCGGAATGATGCCTCTCTCCCCGCAGAATCAACAGGAATGACTACTGGGAAGATGAAGACACGAAGTCTCTACGTTCAATGAACTTTTGGAAGAGTAAAGAAGAAGGTCGAGCCTTTACCTTCGATCGAGTCTACCCAAATGCGACCACCATGGATTTCGACAACTTTGCTGCAAATCGCCAAACCGATCCCAGTTCCTGGATACTTGCCACGCTCGTGTAGACGTTGGAAGATCTGAAAAATCCTCTCGTGATAATGTGGGGCGATACCAATCCCGTTGTCGCGCACGCTGAAGAGCCAGCCGTTTTCCTGTTGTTCGATCCCTATATGAATGCGCGGTGCCTCGTCTCCACGATATTTGATGGCATTGCTCAGGAGGTTTTGGAAGAGCTGGTGCAATTGTGTCTCATCACCCATCAGCGCAGGCAATGGATCAGAAGTGATCGTTGCCTGACTCTCACGGATAGATTGCTGTAAATTGACAAGACTGCGCTCCAATATCTGCTGACACGAAACCTGCTTCATGGTGCGCTCTTTACGGCGTACGCGAGAATAGGCCAATAAGTCGTTAATCAATACTTGCATGCGGGTAGCCCCTTCAACCGCATAGGTAATAAATTCGTTGGCGTCTTGGTCAAGCTTGTCGGCGTAGCGACGTTGGAGTAATCGACAATAACTTGCTACCATGCGGAGCGGTTCTTGGAGATCGTGGGAAGACACATAGGCAAATTGTTCGAGTTCTTTATTACTCCGCTCTAATTCAGTGGCGTAGCGTTGTTGAATTGCTTCGGCTTTTCGTCGCAGAGTGATGTCGTCAACAATACCAACATAACCGCTGATCGTCTTGTCTTCCCAATAGAGCCCTATTGCATGTGATGTCACTGTACGTTGTTCCCCGTCAGGGTGTTGAAAATGGAACTCTTGCTTGATGATATCTTGCTGGCTAGCGATTGCAGTTTGCCAGGCGTTCACCACCGATTCATAGTCTTGCCGCGCTATTGCGTTCGTCCACTTTGCTCCTAAACTGTCTTCAAACGTTAGGCCGGAGATCTGCTGCCAGCGTTGGTTCGTGTATACGTAAAGGCCGTGCGCATCTGTCAGATAGATGCCGATGGGTGACATTTCAGCGAGTTGATGGAAGCGCGCTTCGTTAGCGCGTAAAGTAGTCTCCATTTGGCGTCGTGTAGAGATGTCTCGAATAACTCCGGTGAAAAAACGCTGCCCATGCAAGAGCATTTCACTAACTGTCATATCAAGCGGGAATGTCGTTCCGTCGCGACGTTGCCCAAGCACCTCTTGACTACTCCCCAAATGGGTTTGCTCTTTCATTTGGAATGCCTGGTCAAGCGAAGCTTCGTCTGATCCAGAGGACGAGGGAGTCAAGACTTGGATATTCTCTCCCATCAAATCCGCCTCTCGATAGCCAAATAGCTTTTCTGCTCCGGGATTTAGGGAGTTTATATTACCCAATTCATCAACAGTGATGATGCTGTCGGCTGCATTCGCAACGACTGCGCGAAGTTGTTCTTCGCTTTCTCTCAACATCGCTTCTGACTGCTGGCTCTTAGGCGGTGGCAGGAAACAACTTACCGCAATAGTGATTGACCGGAGTGGAGAGCCTCTGCACAAGAGCAGGGATGAGAGACGAGACCATTGTGTGCTGGCTTCGGTCTAAGTATCGAAGTC
>VGTJ01000137.1 GCA_016874775.1 Deltaproteobacteria bacterium | reverse complement strand
CGAACATACCACCGTTTCCAGTGACGCTATGGTGTACTTGGCCAGTATCCGGCGCACGCTGCGGATGGTGACGACGGAAAATACGAATTAAAAAACACTTTCTTAGAAGAAATTCTGCAAAAAGCGGCGGAGTCAGTTGCGGCGGTGGAGAAAAAATCGTCCGCTCGGAGGCTTCCCTGGGGGCGATTGGTGAAGGCAGGGAGTTGAGGTCCTGCGTTTGATACCGAACGGTTTTGTGTAGCGTGCACGGCGCGCACGACTGCTTCTCGTCACCCCGTGACTCTCCGTGCACACCGCGCACGCTACGGAGGAAAGGCTGGTATGATTATTGACTCAGCACTCATAATGACACCAATGAACTCGGTTTCCCGATCGCAGACAGCTGATGTCAGCCTCATTCGTGCGGCGTTGTTCGGTACTATTGTTCCACCGTTGCTTGCGACTACAGCCTTACTGCTTCTCCGCGCGGAAAACTGGTCTGAGTTTCCGACGCTGTTCTCTTTTTTCTTCGTTGTTTTTAATATGTCACTTTTTGTGTCGATTCTCTGTGCACCGTTTGGAATTGTCTTCGCTGTTCTGTGTGGACTCCTGGCGAGAGCCTGGCTGCGACGCGGAGACAGTATTGCTGACGTTCAGGTGCGGATGAGTAGTGTCGGTGCTGTATGCGGACTGGCGTCGCTCTGGGGACTCGGACTGCTCTTTGATGGGAACTGGAGCACTCTTTTCATGGTCCAATGGCCGGCTTCATTTTGGGGGACTGCTTTGGTTGTCGGTGCGACCTGTGGTTGGCTCTTGCCTCGTATTGCTCATATTTCTCGCCCGATTCCTGCCTCCGCAACATAAGGGGAATTTTTTTATCTTCTCTCTTTGCATCGCAAAGTTCTTTACGAAAGGCGCTCTATGGAAAATCAATTTGGAACGCTAAGTGATAAATCTCAGCGAGGGCTGAGCGTTGTTGCACTGGCGCTAGTCCTTGGTGTGGCCGGAGATGCGCTGCTGCGAGTAACACCTTGGGGGATCAATGTGGGACTGTGGATGGCGTTACTGTTGGTTGGTGGTGTCGGGCTGGTGCGGTGGCAGCGTATCTCCGTGGCGGGTGAAGGCGAGGGGTTGCTGGTTCCAGTGCTCTTCTTTGCGGTGGCGTTTGCCTGGCGGGATTCGGCCACGTTGCACCTCGTCAATAGTGCCGCGCTCTTCAGCCTCCTGGCCCTGGCCATTTTACATTACCGCTCTGGGCAAATCCGAATAGCGGAAGTGACGGATTATACAGCTAAGGTGAGTTATGCCTTCGGCCAGACGTTGAGCGGCAGTGCTCCATTGCTTACCACAGATATCGATTGGCAGGAGATCCCGCATTCGCAATGGTCAGGGACGGCACGCGCACTTGCGCGTGGCGCCATGTTCAGCTTACCACTCCTCTGGATCTTTGGGACGCTGCTTACCTCTGCGGATGCCGCGTTCGAGCAATTGGCAACAGCCGTGTTCCATTGGCTGTTTACAGAATACCTTGGGCACCTGTTTTTCATTGTGGTTATAGCCTGGCTCGTTGGTGGTCTCTTGCGGCAAATGTTGATCACGCCGGAATGGCAACCGCCTGCTCCAAAGAATAGGGAAGCCAAATCACTCGGAGTTATTGAGGTGACGGTCATGTTGGGGCTCCTCAATGCGTTGTTCCTGGCGTTTGTTTGGGTGCAATTTCGCTACTTCTTTGGCGGAAGCGAAGCGGTCACCGCCGTCCCAGGTCTGACGCTTGCCGAATATACCCGCCGCGGCTTCTTTGAGTTAGTCACTGTTGCGGCACTGGTCTTACCACTCTTGTTAGTTGTTCACTGGCTGCTACGTAAAGAACAACCTCTACATGAGCAGATCTTTCGTGGATTGGCGGGAACGCTAATCGCTCTACTGTTTGTGATCATGATCTCCGCTGTCCAGCGCATGTGGTTGTATCAGAGTCAGTATGGTCTCACGGAATTGCGCTTCTATTCAACAGCGTTCATGGGCTGGCTGGCAGTTGTGTTTGTATGGTTTTCGCTCACTGTATTGCAAGGCAAACGTGACCACTTTGCCTTCGGCATGCTCGTGTCGGGCATTGCGACGGCTGTACTTTTGAATGTCGTGAATCCCGATGCCGTCATCGTTCGCACGAACATCGATCGCGAAGGTGCCGCTGCTTCATTGGATGCCAACTATGTAACGTCACTGAGTGCAGATGCGGTCCCCACGTTATTTGCCGTACTGCCGACACTCACTGAAGAAAAGCGACGGGCGGTGGTTGATCAACTGCTGCTCCGCTGGTCACCACCAACAACGTCAGACTGGCGAACCTGGAATTGGAGTCGGTCTCGGGCGTGGGCAGAGGTCACCGACTACCGGGCAAAGCGGTTGGGCTTCACGTTAAGAGGGGAGGAATAATGAAAGTAAAATTCATCCTCCCGGCGCTTACCGAAGCGACCAGTCCGCACTGGCGGCCAATTCAGTACTCCTTGTTTCCTCCACTGGGATTGGCAACGTTAGCAGCCTATCTCGCTCCTGAAGATGAAGCCGTCATCGTTGATGAGCATGTTGAGCGGCTGACACTCGATGACGAGCCAGACCTTGTGATCATTCAGGTGTACATCACGAATGCGTATCGCGCGTATGCCATTGCCGACCATTATCGACGCAAAGGATGTTATGTGGTGTTAGGCGGGCTTCATGTCACGTCGTTGCCCGATGAAGCACTCTGCCATGCCGACTCAATTTTCCTGGGACCAGGAGAAGAAACGTTTCCGCAATTTCTTCGTGACTTCGCCCAAGGCCAGCCGCGACGGTGTTACTCGTCTCCGGTGCGGACTCTTGAGCGCATCCCTCTAGTCCGTCAGGACCTGATCAAGCGTGAACTCTATCTGGTCCCAAACTCGATTGTGGTGACGCGCGGATGTCCGCATCACTGTGAGTTTTGTTACAAAGATGCCTTCTTCGCGGGGAGGTAAATCTTTCTATACCCAACGCGTTGATGATGCCCTGGCGGAAATCGAGCGCCTGCCAGGGCGTCATTTATATTTTCTTGATGACCACTTGTTTGGCGATCGTAAGTTTGCTGCGGCCTTGTTTGCGGGTATGCGTGGCATGGGACGGTTGTTTCAAGGCGCGGCGACCGTGGACTCAATCCTGCGAGGAGACCTCATTGAGCGGGCGGCGGAAGTTGGGTTGCGGAGTCTGTTCGTAGGATTTGAGTCCTTGAGTCCAGCGAATCTCAAGCAAAGCAACAAACGCCAAAATCTTGGTCAAGATTATCAGGCGGCAATTCGACGGCTTGATGATCTTGGCATCATGATTAACGGGAGCTTTGTCTTTGGGCTTGATGATGATGATCGAGATGTGTTTCGTCGCACAGTTGACTGGGCAATTGACAACGGTATCACTACGGCGACGTTTCACACTCTCACGCCATATCCGGGCACCGCGCTTTTCAGCAAAATGGAAGCAGCAGGGCGCATCACAACTCGTAATTGGGATCTCTATGACACGCGCCATGTTGTGTATCAGACTCAAGGACTTTCAGCCGACGAACTGAAAGCTGGATACGACTGGGCATACAAAGAGTTCTACCGATGGAGTTCCATCGCTGAGGCGAGCCGGAATCATATGACACTTAAGCATTGCCTCAAGCACTTCTGCTACAGCGTGGGATGGAAGAAGTTCGAGCCTGCCTGGGATCTGATCATTCAAGCCAAACGGCTGACGCTGATGCGGCCTATGCTTGAGGCGGTATTGTCAAAGGTGAGCGGCAGAAAAGAGACTCCTTTGGCCCCGGTTCCGCGTGTTGTTTGATAGCATTGCCCCTCGTCCGTTGAATGAACATATGAACAAGAGAATGTTCCGCTTCCACCAACCCCTAGCCTCTAGTCGTCAGTCCATTTAATTTTGAGGGATCGGGTTTCGTCATGCCCGCGCAGGCGGGCAGCCAGGGAAATTCAGCAGTGGCCTGTAGTTAAGCCTCCTGGATTCCCGCCTTCGCGGGAATGACGTCCCTTGAGTTATCCATCAAAACTTTCTGGACTATCTACTAGTCTCTCGTCCCATCATTCCCCGAGTTGATTTCTCCCCCCTCCCGTGAGACATACACCAGCAAGTCTTTCTCGGGAGGCTCTATGCTAAAAACTCCACTCTGTCGGCAACTTGGGATTGAGTATCCTATCTTTTCTGTTGGTATGGGCGGTGGTATGGCTGGGCCGGGGTTGGTTGCGGCGGTGTCGAATGCTGGTGGCTGTGGCGTGTTGGGTATGGGTGGATTACCCGCCCCTTATATTCGCCAACAGATTCAACAACTGCGCACGCTGACGAACAAGCCGTTCGGCGTCAATATTATTCTGCCAATGCTACAAGAGGGACAGATCGAAGCCTGTCTCGACGAGAAAGTGCCGATTCTCGTGCTCTTCTGGGGCGATCCGAAACCGTACGTTGAAGAAGCTCACAAACGCGGCACGAAGGTCTTCATTCAAGTTGGTTCAGTGGAAGAAGCCAAAGCTGCCGCTGCGGCTGGCGTGGACGGCATCATTGCCCAAGGCGTTGAAGCTGGAGGTCATGTAAAGAGCACGACTTCCTTATCGACAATTGTTCCTGCCGTGGTTGAAGCGGTGAAACTGGTACCAGTGATTGCCGCAGGTGGGATCGCGAACGGCAGGGGTGTCGTTGCGGCGTTGAGTCTCGGCGCACAGGCGGTGTCGATGGGTACGCGCTTTCTCTGTAGCGAGGAGACCCTGGTCACACAGGCATACAAAGAACGGGTGACTCGCGCCAACGCTGAAGATACTGTTTACACACTTCTCTTTGATGTGGGTTGGCCCAACGCCGCTCACCGTGTGTTACGCAACAAAGAGATGAATGAATGGGAAGCCGTTGGTCGTCCCGAAACAGGGAAACGTCCTGGTGAAGGAACTACCAACGGAGCAATGCAAATCGCTGGAACCACGGTCGACATGCCACGCTATGGGGTCTTTCCGCCAATGACAGGATTTACCGGCGATATGGAACGTACAGCTCTGTATGCTGGGGAGTCGTGTGGGTTGATTAATGATATTAGGCCTGCGGCAGAGATCGTTGCTGGTATCGTCTCTGAAGCAGAGGAGGTTTTGAGGGGCCTAAAGTAGTCGCTAGGAATTTTGGGGCTTGGGGCTTGGGGCTTGGGACTTGTAATTGGGGACTAGGGACTAGAGGCTTGGGACTTGTGAACAATAAGAGTACGGAGGTGAGTCATGTCAGAAGTTACCAAGACTTGGAGGTCTGGCAAAAAGCCATGACTTTGGCAAAAGAGAGCTATCAGGCGACGAAGAGTTTCCCCTCGGAGGAGAGATTTGGTTTAGTCAACCAAATGCGTCGGGCGGCTGTCTCTATTCCTTCGAACTTGGCTGAAGGTCACACGAGGACTGGAGCAAATGAATTCAGGCGCTTCATCTCGATAGCAATGGGCTCTGTTGCCGAACTGGAAACCCAAGTCACCCTCAGTCATGAATTGGAGTACCTGAACGTAAAAAATAAGAGCGATCTTCTCAAACAACTTGCTATTGTTGGCAAGATGTTACGAGGCCTTTACAAAGCACTAGGAGCGAAAAGTTAATTAGTACTTTACTTTGTTTTACTAGTCCCAAGCCCCTAGCCCCTAGACCCAAAAGGCAACAAGGAGCGACTAATGAAGTGGCAGGATATCTATCGCGATAAACTCATTACCATCAAACAAGCTGCCAGCATGGTGAAGTCTGGCCAACGAGTGTTAACTGGCTTAGCCACGTTAGAGCCACAATATATTGCGAACGCGCTGTGTGATCGTTGGCAGGAGTTGCGCGATGTAGAAATCCTCACCAGTAATGCGATGAAGCCGTATCCGTGGTTTGATAAGGAGCGGAGTGCGGCCTTCAAAATTCAGGCTGGTTATCTCTCAGCGATTTCTCGCCCACTGTATCAAGAAAAACGGATCGAATACTCGATCAACACTGTGTATTCTCCGTCGAAGTGGGCTGAACCAGGGCGCTCAGCACCGATGATGGAGGCGGATGTTTGTTTCCTCACGCTCTCTCCACCCAATGATCAAGGGTTCTGCAGCTTTGGAGAGCAACTGTGGTACTCCCGTGAATGGGTTAAAAGGTCACGGTTGGTGATAGCCGAGATGAACCCGTTGGTCATTCGAACTGGCGGAGATAACTACGTCCATGTCTCACAGATTGACTATCTGGTTGAACAGCCGGAACCGGTTCCACCGTTTCGCATTTCACCAGTGATTTCGCCGGAAGAGGAAGAAGCTGCAAAGAAGGTCGGTGCCCTGGTTGCATCATTGGTGAACGATGGGGATACCATCCAGATTGGCTTGGGGTCGGTATCGATGTTTACTGGCTTTTATTTGCGCGAAAAGAATGATCTTGGCGTGCATTCGGAAATTCTTACCTCCTCAATGATCGACCTCTACAAATGTGGAGTGATTACCGGCAAACGCAAGACGTTGCATCCTGAAAAGCTGGTGGCGACGGGGATGTTCATCGAGCCGGAAGACTATGCGTTTGTCAATAATAATCCAGTTGTCGAGTTGCGCGATGCCTTCTACACGAACAATCCGGCAGTGATTGCACAAAATCATAATCAAGTCGCGATCAACAATGCCTTAGCGGTGGATTTCACCGGGCAAGTGACAGCAGAAGCGTTTGGTCCGCAGATGTTTACTGGTGTGGCTGGGCAACTCGATTTCGTACTTGGGGCGTATTTGTCTCCAGGCGGACGTTCGATTACGGTGTTGCCGTCGACGGCACGTGGTGGAACGGTCTCTCGCATCGTTTCAATGTTTCCCGAGGGGCAGATTGTCTCGTTACCGCGTACGTATGTTGACTACGTGGTGACTGAATATGGAATCGCTGCCCTTGCTGGAAAAAGTGAACGCCAGCGTGCAGAGGCGTTGGTCGACATTTCACATCCGCAGTTTCGCGAGGAGTTGCGCGCGCAGGCACGGAAGCGGTTTAACTAGGCTCTGGGCTCTGGAAGTTGGGCTTTGGGTAAAGAAAGGGAAAAAGAATTAGGTTTCTTTTTTTTCTGGCGCCTAGAGCCTACAACATCCCAGAGCCCCAATAAGGAGAAACAATGGACAGACTCAAAGGCAAAGTAGCAATCATCACCGGTGGTGGTTCTGGCATTGGGCGGGCATCATGTCTGCTGTTTGCTCGTGAAGGGGCAAAAGTGGTCGTCGCGGATTATGTGCTCGAAGGTGGGAAGGAAACAGTCCGGCAGATTACAGAGGCAGGTGGGGAAGCCGTCTTTGTGCAAGCTGATGTGTCCAAATCAGCCGATGTCCAGAACATGATTGGTGCGACCATTCGCAATTATGGTCGTGTCGATGTCCTTTTTAATAACGCTGGGATTGAAGGTCCGTCATCGAAGCTCGCTAATCTCAAAGAAGAAGATTGGGATCGTGTCATTGCTATCGACCTGACCTCAGTTTACTTGGGAATGAAGTACGTGATTCCTGAGATGATCAAACAAGGTGGTGGGTCGATTATTAGTACGGCGTCGGTGGCGGGAATGGTTGGGTTTCCTGGTAGCGGGGCCTATGCCGCAGCAAAGGCAGGAGTGATCAATCTAACCCGTTTGGCTGCGCTTGAGTATGCTGACAAGAACATTCGCGTCAATTGTATCTGTCCGGGCGTGATCGAAACGCCGATGGTCGATCGTGTGGTGGGCGGACGACCACGCGAGCGAATCGTGCGGACCGAACCTGTTGGTCGCTTGGGCAGGCCAGAAGAAATTGCCAATGCTGCCCTGTTTCTCGCCAGCGATGAATCGTCTTTTGCCACTGGTGCACCGTTTGTGATTGATGGGGGATATATCGCGCGCTAACGAGAGACCAGGGGCTGGGGACTAGGGACTTGTGGTTAGCCCTAGCCCCCAGCCCCTCCACGGAGTGGAAAAATGTGGGAAGCATTTGTCGTTTTATTTTGGTGGGTGCTCTTTGGTGGATCACACATTCTCCTGTCTTCCTCCTTTGTCCGGCCACAGTTGATTGCCAAAGTTGGTGAACGTCCGTTTCAGGGGATTTACTCGCTGGTTGCTTTCGCGACGTTCATTCCTTTGGCTATGTACTACGGAAACCATAAACACACCGGCGTCCAATTCTGGCACTCTTTCCTTGGGCTTGAGTTGATCGCGAAGGATTTCAATGTGCTGCTTATGGCGTTTGCCTTTGTTCTTCTGGTGAGTGGGTTGGTCGCGCGCCCTCCGAGTTCAATGATGCCCGCGAGCGGAGTGCCAGAAGCGTATGGCGTCACGCGGATCACACGTCATCCGACATTTGCGGCCATCTTTCTCTTTGGAATCGCGCATTGTTTAATGAACGGTACGCTGACCGACCTGATCTTTTTCGGTGGGTTTAGTGTGTTCTCGTGGATTGGTGCCGCACATCAAGATGGACGTAAGGTTATTGATGTTCCTGGGTACGCAGCTTTTAAGGAACAGACCTCTTTTGTCCCCTTTGCCGCAATTATTGATAAACGGCAACCATTGAATGTGAGTGAATTGCGCTGGGTTGTGGTAGTGATTGCCCTGGTCGTCTTCTATATCGTGCGCGCTCACCATACAGGTTGGTTTGGCGGTGCACGGATGATTTTCTAATGATATTGTAAGAGCCCTATGGATGCAGAGTCTTTTTGGCAGGGATGGGCTTTCCTCCTTAGCCTTTCTAAAGTGCAGCTAATTCTCCTTGGGGTTGCGCTTGCTTTGCTGGTCGCGATCAGCAAAATCCTGCGATTTCTGTTTTTGCTTGGATTCGTCGTGATCTGTTTGACGATTGTTTTTCCCGCAGCGGGTGAATGGTACGACCAAAGTCGCGTGGGGACTGTGGTGAATTATTTATTGCAATGGGGGAAAGCGGCAACGCAAGATCCGATACCTGCCGAGCCACCCCCAGCGATACCTGCCGAAGCTCCGGCAAAGGAGAAAAGATGAAACCAACAAAAGATGCGCCGCAAGCCGCAAGTATGGCTCACTATGAAAAAGGTGGAGTTGATATTGTTGACCCGCGCGAGAACGTCAAGCGATACGTCTACTCCAACGTCTATGAGATCGGTGCCCGCGCGAAACCCTACGAAAAAATTGCGGTTGCAAAGAATGGCCCATATGTGGTTGAGTGTATCGCTGCTGAAGGGGTCATGCCGCAGTGGCGTTTACAGCCGCACGATGAGTTTATCGTTTGCCTTGAAGGAGAAGTCCGAGTTGATTTCATGGAGCCTCGCGTTGAACTTGCTGCAGGAGCACATGTAGATGTTCCAGGTGAAGAGATGGGGTACATCATCGTCCGCGAAGGGAATCTGTGTCTGTTGCCAAAAGGAATGGCCTATAAGTTTAGCGCTGCGAAGCGATCACTCTTACTCCAGCAAGCCAAGCAGAGCGACGGGACGATACTGGCCTGGGAAACGATTTGTGAGGGATGGTCGGGGAAAGTCTAGAAGTCTAGGAGTCTGGGAGTCTAGGAGTCTGGGAGCCGAAGAAGCGACGTAAGTAGAGGCGTGAGGCTGGTTCTTCTTTCCCCCAAGCCCCAAGTCCCTAGCCCCTAGCCCCATGTTGGCGCATGAATTGTAGAAGGGAAATGGAGAACAACCATGTCCGCGTACAAAGAATTCCAATTAAGCAAATTTCGCTTCACCCGTGATGATTACTTTGCGCATATCTACTTTCCCACGCAGACCGGGAAAGAGATGGAGCATAAGCTCGACATTGATGCGTTCCTCAAGCCTCTGCAACGTGATGTGGCCTGGAGCTTTTTCTACGGCATGGTGAAGTTCGATGACATATTTGGCACGATTAACCACTATGGGACCGTGGAAGTCTTTGCTGGGAAATACCACAAAACGCTTAAGCAAGGTGGCTTCTGGCATGCGGAAGAGCTGAATCGTGGTGAAGTTGAGCGTACGTTTACGCAGATGTTGGAAGATTGGGTGCCGGCTGACTTTGATCCGTTTGCCGCACCGCGCGAAACTGGATCAGCCGTAGGTCCGAAACGCTCCTCAAATATTGAGGCGATTCATCGCAAACGGGTGCTGACAACCCGTATTGTCAAACAGTCTGATCGACAAGAACCTGAATATCCGATCAACGATGGCTTCAAAGGGATCGAATTCAAGTACGGCGAGATGCACATCAAGTCTGGACAAGAAAACAAATTTGGCTTGGTGAACCTCTATGAATATCTCGCACGCTCGGATGTCACGTGGAATCCCTCGATTGTTTCAGTATTGGAGCACAGTCTCTTTTGCCCCACGACTGAAGAGCATCGGCTGCCGGTGAAACATGGGAATGATCGGGTTGAATGGTTTATCCAGTTGAATGGCCAGATCGATTGGGAGGTCTGTGATCAAAATACTGGTGAACTGATGGCGTATGTGCGCATGCGACCTGGAGATGTGTGCGCTATGCCTTCGGATATCCAACACCAAGGGTTTGCCCCTGAGCGTTCGATGTTGTTAGTGTGGGAAAACGCCGACCCAAAAATGCCGGAGAAGATTCGTAATGGAACAGTTCCCGGTGATCCAGACAAAATGGTGACGATGAGTTGAGAGAATTCAGCTATCAGCGGTCAGCTAACAGCCAGATGGGAATAGGGCACAGGGGATAGGTTATAGTTGGCCGGTGTGTTCGATCTGTGTCCTCAAGCTGAAAGCTGATAGCTGACGGCTGACCGCTCAGAATTGAATTGAAATAGAAAGGGAAAAACTATGGAAGTTGAGAAAAAGCTTGCAACGCTCGGGCTTACGCTCCCACCAACCCCGACTCCGGTGGCGAACTATGTTCCTGCAGTACGCACTGGCAACTTGGTTTTTATCTCTGGGCATGGCCCAGTGACAATGGTAGATGGAAAAGTTTCCCGTATCAGAGGAAAAGTTGGCCGGGATTTAACTGTTGAACAAGGGTATGACGCCGCGAAAGTGGTTGCCCTCAATATGCTTCAGTCGCTTAAAGGGGTGATCGGCGACCTTGACAAAGTCCGTCGTATTGTCAAGGTTTTAGGATTCGTCAACTGTACAGAAGACTTTCCCGACCAGCCTAAAGTCATCAATGGCGCATCCGATCTGTTCGTTGAGTTATTCGGGGATCGTGGCCGCCATGCCCGTTCAGCGGTTGGCATGTATCAATTACCGTTTGGGATCGCGGTGGAGATTGAGATGGTGGTAGAGGTGGACGGGTAATCACGATATAGTAGAGGCAAATACATACTCGCCGAGGAAGAGTTCTTCTGACATTGCCAGGGCCACGCTACCGAGCTTGATAAGGGGAAGGCCAGAGGCGAACTTCCAGGACAGAAAGCCGCATGAAGACTATGGAACCTGCCGCGTTGGAGGGAGCGAACGGTGCAGACCGTGCTCCGCTCGAATTTGCTCTGCTCAATGAAAACGCTGAATTCGTCGAGACGTTATATCTCCAATACTTAAAAGCGCCGGAGTCAGTTGATGAGGAATGGCGGGAATATTTTTCCCACCTCGCTAGTGGGGCCTCGACTCCTTCAACGACCAACGGCGCCACCCACGCGGAGCCGATATCCGCTGCGGACATCGAACGGCAAGCTCGTGTCCTACAGCTCATTCGCGCCTATCGTGAACGTGGTCATTTTCAGGCCGATCTTGATCCACTCGGAATCGCGCCGCGACGGTCCCATCCTGAACTCGAACCTAGCTACTATGGCTTTACTGAAGAGGATATGGAGCGCGAGTTTAGCGCCGCACGCCTCTCCGGTATGCCAGCGGTCACGTTGCGCGGAATCTTATCTACTCTCCGTGAAGCCTACTGTGGGACCCTGGCGGTTGAGTTCATGCATATCCAGGATCCTGCGCAACGAAGTTGGATTCAAGCGCACATGGAGGACAAGCGGAAACGAGTATCCTTCCCCGTCGAGATTAAGCGCTCGATCCTCTCGAAACTCTACGCGGCTGAGACATTTGAAACCTTCCTACATACGAAGTTCGTTGGTCATAAGCGCTTTTCCCTCGAAGGAGCGGAGTCGACAATTCCGATGATGGAACGGTTGGTTGATCACGCTGCAGAGCACGGCGTGGAGGAGATCGTCATCGGTATGGCCCATCGTGGGCGCCTCAACGTGCTTGTGAACCTGTTGGGGAAATCCTTTGAGCAAGTGTTTTCTGAGTTTGATGGTAATGTCGACCCCAATTCCATGATGGGTTCTGGCGATGTGAAATATCACTTGGGTTTCTCGGCTGATCACCTTGCCCAGAACGGCAAAAAAGTCCATCTCACGCTGACGGCGAATCCCAGCCATCTTGAAACAGTCAATCCTGTGGTTGAAGGTCGTGTCCGTGCCAAACAAGACCGTCGCGACGACCGTGAGCGTACACGCGTTGTTCCGCTTTTATTGCATGGCAATGCCGCCTTTGCTGGCCAAGGGGTCGTGAGTGAAACGCTCAATCTTTCGCAATTGCGAGGGTACACCACTGGTGGCACGATCCACATCGTCGTCAACAATCAAATTGGTTTTACCACTGACCCTGAAGACGGGTTTTCCGGGTCATACACCACCGACATTGCGAAGTCGATTCAAGCGCCGATCTTTCATGTGAATGGCGATGATCCTGAAGCTGTTGCTCGTGTTGCCATGCTGGCGGTCGATTTCCGTCAGACATTCAGGCGTGACGTCGTCCTCGATGTGGTCTGCTATCGTCGTCATGGTCATAACGAAGGCGATGAGCCGAGTTTTACCCAGCCGCGTATGTACCGTGCGATCAAGGACAAGCGGCATGCCGCGTGGCTCTATCGTGAGCGGCTTCTTGATCAGAACGAGCTGAGTGATGCCGAAGCAAAGTCGATTGAGAAATCTTTCCGTGAGCGTTTGCAGACCGCGCTCGATACGGTCAAAAGTCAGCCATTACGTCCGTCGGCTGAAGCTCTCGGTGGTGTCTGGCAAGGCCTAACGCGAGCACATAATGGCCGAGTTGATACGCGAGTGAAACGCGAACTATTGGAATATATTGCGCGTCGTCTTTCTGCCGTACCAGAAAACTTTACCCTCAATCCCAAAGTAGAAAAATTGGTCCAAGCCCGAACCGAGACGGTTCTTGCTAACGGACAAATCGATTGGGGCTTAGCTGAATTATTAGCGTATGGGTCGCTTGTCTGTGAAGGCATTCCGGTACGCCTGAGTGGGCAGGACAGTGCTCGCGGCACGTTTAGCCATCGACATGCGGTCCTGGTCGATTACGACACTGGGCTCCAGTACTTTCCCTTAGCCAACCTCCGTGAAGGGCAAGCGCAATTTAGCGTGTACAACAGTCCGCTATCTGAATATGCGGTGATGGGGTTCGATTTTGGTTACAGTATGGACAGCCCCAATGCGCTAGTGATCTGGGAAGCGCAATTCGGTGATTTTGCCAATGGTGCGCAAATCATCGTCGATCAATATCTCACCAGTAGTGAATCAAAATGGCAACGTATGAGTGGCCTCGTGCTCCTCTTGCCGCATGGCTATGAAGGACAAGGGCCGGAACATTCCAGTGCACGGATGGAGCGCTATTTGCAACTCTGCGCAGAGGAGAACATCCAGGTTGCTAACTGCACGACCCCGGCGCAGATCTTCCACCTCCTGCGCCGACAAGTGAAGCGCGACTTTCGTAAGCCTTTGGTGGTATTTACCCCTAAGAGCCTCTTGCGTCATAAATTGGCGGTATCTTCAGTTACTGAGTTGGCAGATGGTGCGTTCCATGAAGTCTTGGATGAAAGTATAGCTCCGCAAAGCACAGTCACTGTTGACCCGAAGGGTGTGAAACAGATCTTGTTGTGTAGCGGTAAGGTCTACTACGACTTGTTAGCCGAGCGAGAGAAGCTCGGACGAAACGACGCGGCTATCGTTCGTCTTGAGCAGCTCTATCCTCTGCCTGAACAACAGTTGACCGAAGTGCTGAACCGCTACGCGCAAGCCAATGATGTGGTATGGGTGCAAGAAGAACCACGCAACATGGGAGCGTGGACTTTCATCTTGGAACATCTTTCTCCACTCCTACGCGCACGCCAAATTCTCCGTTATGCGGGACGACAAGCGCAAGCAAGCCCTGCGGTTGGATATCAAAAGATCCATCAGCAGCAGCAAACGCAATTACTGAATCAAGCTCTCGCAGGGGGAAAGTAATCAGTTGTCAGTTGTCAGCGACCAGTTCAGTACAAACAGACTTTTCTGCTTGTACTGAAAACTGAGAACTGATGACTGATAACTCTTCGAAGGAAATCTATGAGTGTTGATATTGTGATTCCCGCTCTCGGTGAATCGATTACCGAGGGAACGATTTTGCGCTGGCTCAAAGATGCTGGCGAAGCGGTTGAACGTGACGAAATCGTTGTCGAAATCGAAACTGATAAAGCGACAATGGAACTTGCTGCCCCAGAGGCTGGGGTCTTAAGCGAGATTCTCAAACCCGCAGGTGAAAAAGTCGAGATTGGCGAGGTGATTGGACGCGTGACTCCAGGAGCCACGGCCACTGCCCGTCCAGCACCAACTGCGGCGGCAAAATCTCCAACTCCAGCACCAGTTGCGCCCGTGCAGCCACAAACCCCTGTTGCACCATTAAGCCCAGCCGTGCGTCGCCTGGTCGAAGAGCATGCGGTGAACCCTACCGATGTTGCCGCTACCGGTCGTGGTGGAAGGATAACCAAGGGTGATGTCCTGGAACACGTATCCGCGAAAGCCGCACCAGCACCAGTGTCCACACCACCTGCTCCCGTCCAACGTCCTGCAGCGCCACCGCCGATTGTTGCCGCGTTTGCGGATGGGAACGTGCCGCGTGAACAACCCCAGCCAATGAGCCGTATTCGCCGACGCATCGCCGAACGCCTCAAGCAAGTGCAAAACACGGCGGCGATTCTAACCACGTTCAACGAAATTGACATGAGTGCGGCGATGGCGCTGCGCTCCAAATACAATGAGAGCTTCAAGGAGCGCTACGGTATTTCGCTCGGCTTTATGTCGATCTTCGCGAAAGCGAGTGTAGAAGCGCTCCGTGCCTTCCCGGCGATCAATGCTGAGATTCGTGGTGAGGACATCATCTATAAGAATTATTATGACCTCGGCATTGCGGTCGGAACCGAGCAAGGGTTACTGGTGCCAGTGATTCGTGAGGTGGACCGCAAGAGTTTTGCGCAAATTGAGATCGAATTGGGTGAACTCGGTCAGCGGGCGCGTGCTGGGAAAATCAAAGTTGAGGAACTTGCTGGCGGGACTTTCACTATTAGTAATGGTGGCGTGTATGGCTCGCTGATGTCGACGCCGATTCTCAATCCGCCGCAAAGTGGCATCCTTGGCATGCATAAGATCGAAAAACGTCCGATCGTTGCGGGACCTAACGATGAGATCGTTGTCCGCCCCATGATGTATGTGGCTCTGTCTTACGATCATCGCATTGTTGATGGTCGCGAGGCCGTTCTTTTCCTGCGGCGGATCAAGGACTGCCTTGAAGACCCGGCCCGGATGCTGTTCGGACTATAAACCTAATTGCGGATTGACGACTGCGGAATGCGGGTTGAGGAATGGCTGAAACACAACAATTTGATGTCTTAGTGATCGGCTCGGGCCCTGGCGGTTATGTGGGCGCAATCCGAGCCGCGCAGCTTGGCTTGCGCACGGCCTGTGTGGAGAAGTCGCCTACGCTTGGTGGCACCTGTCTCAACGTTGGCTGTATCCCGAGCAAAGCTTTACTCGATTCGAGTGAATGGTTTGCCCAAGCCAAAGAGAAGTTCGCGCATCATGGCGTCGTCTGTAGTAACGTCACGCTTGATCTCCCGGCGATGATGCAGCGCAAAGACAAAGTTGTCGAAGGGTTGACGAAAGGGATCGAGGGCCTCTTTAAGAAAAATAAAGTGACGCGCCTGCAAGGCCAGGCGCGTTTTCGTGATGCTCGAACAGTGACGATCACTGCCGCTGATGGTTCGACACAAGACGTGCAAGCGAGAGCCATCGTCATTGCCACTGGTAGTGAACCGATTGCCCTGCCGACCGTGCCCTTTGATGGTGAACGCATTGTGAGTTCAACCGAAGCCCTGACCTTTTCTCAGGTTCCGCAACATTTAGTCGTTGTCGGTGGTGGAGCAATTGGCTTGGAGTTAGGGTCAGTATGGCTTCGCCTCGGCGCGAAAGTGACCGTGGTCGAACTGCTTCCTCGACTTGTTCCAGGGATCGACGCACAAATCGCCTCGGCTCTCCAACGTTCTCTGACCAAGCAAGGCTTTTCCTTCATGCTCGGATCGAAGGTCACTCAAGCAACGGTGAACAACGGCGAAGTGACGTTGACTGTTGAGAACGATAAAAAAGAAAACAAGGAACTCAAGGCTGACCGAGTACTCGTTGCTGTCGGGCGCAAAGCCTATACTGCTGGCCTTGGCGCAGCCGAGATCGGTGTCGCGTTCGATGAACGCGGTCGGGTGAAAGTTGATCACCACTACCAGACGAACGTCGCAGGCATATATGCGCTCGGCGATGCGATTACAGGTCCGATGTTAGCGCACAAAGCTGAGGAAGAAGGCGTGGCACTCGCTGAGTTACTGGCCGGGAAAGCGGGCCATGTGAACTATGATGTCGTGCCGGGTATCGTGTACACCTGGCCTGAGGTCGCGTCAGTCGGTCTTTCTGAAGAAGCGGCAAAAGCTTCAGAGGTCCAATACAAAGTCGGTACCTTTTCTTTCCTTGCCAATGGCCGGGCCCGATGCATGGATGAGGCTGATGGCATGGTGAAAGTCATTGCTGATGCGAAGACTGATCGTATTCTCGGAGTGCACATCGTTGGACCACGTGCTTCGGACATCATTGCTGAAGCGGTCATGGCGATGGAATTTGGCGCATCGGCTGAAGATATGGCCCGCGCCATGCACGGTCACCCCACGCTTCCAGAGGCCCTGCGAGAAGCTGCATTAAACGTTGAGAAGCGCTCACGACAGAGCTAAAAACCTCACCCTATCCCTCTTCGTAACAGAAGAGGGAACTGAGAAAACTCATCTCCCATTCCCTTACTTGACCGGTAGGGCCACGATGCGTGGATCATTCGCGGTTCCTTTTCCCATCAGGGAGAAGGCCAGGATGAGGTCAGAAAAAATAGAAGCACTCCCTCCCCAGTCTCTCTCTGTATCATCCTAAAAAAAATCCCCGAACCCCCGATCTAGCAAAAAGAGGAAGATCAGAATCCGGATGACACAGGGGATGGTGTGAAATTTACGCTATTGGTGTTCACGTTTGCGACTTGTCTACTGCTCTCAGCCCAGAGCGAGGCTGCATCGTTAAGTGGCACCGTCACGCTGAACGACAAGCCGGTCGAAAGCGTGATCGTGTATCTTGAAAGTGTTGAGGCGGTACAGTCGACGCCCAAACGTGAGCCCGTGATCATTGAGCAGCGAAATCTTACCTTTTCTCCAAATGTGATACCGGTCGTGCAGGGTACCACCATTAAGTTTGTTAATAGCGATAACGTCCATCATGGAATTTTCAGTCCTTCACCAGGAGCTGGGAAACTGAGCCTGGGCACTGATGGTCATGGCGAAGTGCGATCGGTAAGGCTAGATACGCTGGGAGAGGTGGTGCTTCTATGTAATGTCCACTTGGAGATGGAAGCGCGTGTGCTGGTGGTCAAGGACCCGTATTTTGCCGTCACTGCCGTGGATGGTCGGTATCTCGTTTCAGATATTCCCCCTGGCGCCTATCTCTTACGTGTCTGGCGTAAACACAAACAAGCATTAGCCGAACCACTGGAGTTATCGCTTGCCCGCGATCTCACCCTCGATTTGCGCTTGAAACCCTTAGAAAGTGTTTTTTAATTCGTATTTTCCGTCGTCACCATCCGCAGCGTGCGCCGGATACTGGCCAAGTACACCATAGCGTCACTGGAAACGGTGGTATGTTCGAAGTCCCGACACAAGCGCCGCTAGCGCCCCAGCCAACCGAAGGACCGCTCCACCACCCAGCGGCGGGGCAACACGGTAAAGCCTTTGGCGTCTGCCGAACGGCGCACCACCTCCAAGCGC
>VGTJ01000136.1 GCA_016874775.1 Deltaproteobacteria bacterium | reverse complement strand
AGATCATCGCGTGTTCCCTTCTCTCTCCCTGAACTTGAGTTTCTCCCCACGACACGCGCCTATCTCAGCAGAACCCGCGAAATCATGAAAGATTCAGACCTTTACAGGGATGGGCAGTGGTGGCCTAAGCAGGCAATTTTCAGAGCAGAGGACTCTGGTTCACGATCCGGGTACTACCGTGGCACTGGTTCTATTATGCGTATAGTGAATTGGCGTTTGTCATTGGTAGTCTACGATATCTCGCAAAGCGAGGCGCTCACGACCGCAAGCGGATCTCATGGTCAGAGGATCCAGCAGCCTGATCGCGGTGAGGAGTGGAGGCGGAAGGAATGTCACAATCTCCAGTCGTGATTATTGGTGCTGGGCCCGCAGGTCTGACCGCAGCCCATGAACTGACAAAATTTGGCGCATCTGCCATCGTTCTCGAAGCAGACAACCTGGTCGGTGGACTTTCACGGACCGTTCGCTATCGAGACTTCCGATTCGATATAGGGGGGCATCGCTTCTTCTCGAAGATTCCCCAGATTAACGCCTTGTGGAAAGAGATACTCGGAGACGAGTTTCTGTTTCGCCCGCGCTTGTCGCGTATTTATTACCAGGGGCACTTTTTCGCGTATCCATTGAAAGCAATGAATGCCCTTGTGGGGTTGGGACCGGTTGAAGCACTGCTCGTGGGTTTGAGTTATCTCAGGGCGCGCATGTTGCCGCATGAACAGGAGATCAATTTTGAACAATGGGTCTCCAATCGGTTTGGCCGTCGCTTGTATAAGATCTTCTTCAAGACCTACACAGAAAAAGTGTGGGGGATGCCATGTGCAGAAATCTCTGCGGAATGGGCTGCTCAACGCATCAAAAATCTGTCGCTCAGCGAAGCGCTACGGAATGCCCTCTTCAACCATAGACACACGAAAGATGGACAGCTCATCACAACGTTGATCGAGGCTTTTCACTATCCTCGTCTTGGGCCTGGGATGATGTGGGAGCGCTGTGAGGAACTCCTCCTCAATCACCACTCCTCCGTGCTGCGTGGAGTACGAGTCGAACAGATTCGTCATACGCATGGGCGGGTTGAGTCCATTATTGGCCGCACTTCTCGTGGCGAACACGTGGAGTTTTCGGGACCCCACTTCATATCGACCATGCCATTACGTGATCTTGTTTTCACGCTGAATCCTGCTCCGCCTGATACAATTCTGCGTGCAGCGCAACGCCTCCGCTACCGCGACTACGTAACTGTTATTCTCATCGTTAACCGCACGGAAGTTTTTCCTGATAACTGGGTCTATATTCACTCACCAGAGGTGAAACTTGGACGCATCCAAAACTACAAGAATTGGAGCGTAGATATGGTTCCCGACCCGTCGCGTACCTCGTTGGGACTGGAATATTTTCTCTGGGAACACGATAGAGAGTGGCAATGGACCGACGAGCAACTCATCGCCCTCGGTATCCGTGAATGTAGCCACATCGGCCTGATCGCTCCAACCGACGTCGAAGATGGGACCGTGGTAAGAATGCCAAAAGCTTATCCTGTATATGATCACGGCTATCAAGAGAATCTCGCAACGCTCCGCCACTATCTGGCAACATTCACGAACCTACAACCCATTGGACGGAACGGACTACATCGCTACAACAACCAAGACCACTCAATGCTCACGGGGATATATGCTGCTCGCAATGTGTGTGGGGGCACATACGAGGTATGGTCGGTCAATACAGAGCAGGAATATCATGAAGCGGAACAGTCACCTCAGCGATTCACTGAACGCGAGGTTCCGGTTCGCCTTTACAAAGGAGCAGACGCATCGGCGTTAGCATCAGTACCCTTGCCAGAGGAATCGTAAGTTGGAGAGGACGCTCAACCGCGTCGTTACGGTCATCATGCCAGAAAACACAGCGAGTCTTCGGCATGCGAAGAAAACTCAATACCATCTTTTCGCTGCGATGGGGTATATCAAGCTCGGCAAGTGGCGACGTGGTTCTTGTCGCGTCAAAGAAGGGATACGTTCGCTCAGCTTTTCGTCTTGCCAGTCGAAGGCAGTCTCCTGGGATCATATTGCCCAATCATTTCGACGCGAAAACCATTATCTTGATGCGTTCCTTGGCAAGCTGAAGAAGCAAGCACACCTGTCACTTATCGAGCGGCGGGGCGGCCTCCCAAAGCAAGGGCGGGTGCTCAAGACCGACCTGTTTGAGGAAGCGATGGGTGCAGACTCTCTCCTACCCGAGCTGAGCAGCGCGCACGGGCTTACGGTCGGTATGGACGTTGCTGTTACTATCACACATCGTGCTCAGGCAAACAGCACGCTCCCTACCAACGCACATCTTGTGGCTGACGTTCGTCATCTCCCGTTTGCCGATAGTTCATTTGCCCTGATTATCTCTCCTTCAACTCTCGATCATTTCCCTGACCCCAGTGATCTCGGCAAGAGTTTGCGCGAACTGGCACGCGTTCTCTCTCCAGAAGGGCGACTTATTATCACCCTTGATAATCGTCAGAACATTTTTGATCCACTCTTACGTCTCGCCAACCGATTGAAACTCACACCATACTATCTTGGTCGTTCGTACACGATAAAGGAATTATGCACAGAACTCGAAGCCGCGGGATTCACAGTCGAAGATACCACTGCGATCTTACACAATCCCCGACTTGTCGCCGTCGCTATCGTCCGATTAGCGCGGATCCTGCATTGGCCGCTGTTTACTCGCCTTATCCAACAAGGACTCATTGCTGCACAACGGTTTGAATACACGCGTTGGCGATATTTCACTGGAAGTTTTGTGGCCGCTAAAGCAGTGCGAAAATCTCGTTCATTGCAGCACCCTTCTGCTCTCGCCACACTCTCTCAGTAGAGGCATTGATGGGAAACCCGCTCTTACGCAGAACCCGAGCGAAGGTTCACTACTATATGCAGGGGCTACCACTGCATCAGGCTTTCCTCCGAATCCTGATCGATACTGTCGCCAAACTTGGAGTGAGAATAGAACCGTTTCATCTGGTGAGAGAAGGGCTTGCGGCTAGGCAGCGTCCGTCAACGATGGCGCTCACCGATGAGGACCAAGTCCGATTCCTGGTTGCCGAAGATATGCCTGCTCTTGCCGCTATTCCAGGACGGCCGCCGACCATCACCGATCTCCAACAGCGATTACGTCAAGGGAACCATTGCCTTGGCATCCTTCGTCAAGGAACTCCTTTTGCTTTCACATGGTGTGATCTCAGCCTGTGTCGGTTTGAGGATTATCCCTTATTTCACCTGCAGGCGAACGAAGCCTATCTGTTTGACGCTTTCACAGTAGAAGCAATGCGAGGAAGCGGGCTTGCACCGGTCATGCGACAGCGCATGTACGAAGAACTCGCAAAACTAGGGAAGGACACGTGTTACAGCACTACTGTCCTCTTTAATGTGCCAGCGGCTCGTTTCAAAGCAAAGCTTGGCGCACGTGTGATCGAACTGCATCTCTTGGTTGAAATCTGTAAGCGTTGGCGATGGCACCGGGTCCTACGGCAGTACTGATTGCCCAATTCACTAAGTCCGCTGCCCACGAATATGCCGTTGATAAATCTTCGGCAATTCACGCGGGAGTGACAGCAGATCCTCGATTACCATATAGCGTGACGACGCACACATTTCACGCAAATAATCGTGCCCGCCTTTGTCCACCGTCAGGCAAAACGGCACGATGCCACTGCGCTCCGCCTCACGTAATGCCATCGCGGTATCTCGCAAACCATAAGTCGGCGGCGTCACCGGCTTCCCGTATCCAGCATCTTCAGGATAGCCATCACTAAGGAGCACAAGGAGTTTGGTTCTACTCGAAAGTCCTTTCATCGTACGAATCGCATGACGTACTGCCGTTCCCATGCGCGTTCCGCCGCGTGACGTCAACCCACCAATGCGGCCTTGGACTTCGGGTGACAATGGATCTTTGAAGGTTTTGACTGGATAGACCTCGACGTCGTACCGACCATTGCTCGAAAAGCCGTAGATTGCATACGTGTCACCGATTTCCTCTAAGGCAACGGCAAGAAGCGTCACCGCCTCTTTGACGATGTCAATGATTGGGGGGCCAGTTTGCTGCGTAGGTACAGCTGGAGCCTCGGGGTCATTCACGGCCTGTCCGGCGGTTGATGCACTGACATCGAGGAGGAAGAGCACCGCCACATCCCGCTCAATCGACTGCCGAGCCGTGTAGACTTTCGTCGTGGGAGAGTTACCGAGTAAATGATCAACTCGTGCATTCACTGTCGCGTTGAGATCGATCTCTTCGCCGTCTTCAAGCCCTTTCACTTGCAGATACATACGTGGGCGCAATCGTTGGAACTCGCGTTTGATACCACGGATTAAATCTGCATGCGTCATCACCGTTCGGGAGAAGAAACCACCCTCATCGCTTTCGAGGGGGATCTCTCGCAGTTCACACCAATGCGGACGATAGTCTTCAATTTCAAAGTCCCATTCATCGTAAAGATACCGTAAATCGGCGGTGGTCAGCGTACGTCGACGTTGTTCAACCTGGCCATCGTCGGCTTGCTGTTGCTCTTCTTTTTCGCCTTCCAGTTCACTTCCTGTGATAAATCCGGCTCGGTCTTCATCGTCAAACCCAGTATTGTGAAACCGGGAGTTATCACGATCCATAAAAAGGCTCTGCTCATCACGTAAGAACTCCATATACAGCTTGGCTGCCAGTACCAAAGAATCCGAAACCGTCCCTTTTGTCGTGAGGTCAGTCCAGACAGAATCTGGCATCTGCGTGAGAATGACCACGATTTCTGGTCGCGAGAGGCCGATGAGCGACTCTGCCCAGGCGAAGTCTTCCTGCAGTCCCGGATATCGTGTAACGAGGTGCGGAACGATCCGTTTTCCTTCAACGGTGAGAAACATCGCCTCAATCAGATCAGGGCGTGGAAAGAGTTTGAAAAACTCCATGAGATCATCAGTCGGAGCGACCTTCCTACGATGGTTCACACTTTGGAGCAGTGGCCCGAGTGTTGCCCATAAGGCCAACGGCGAACAGGTGTAGGTCCCAAACTCGATCCGTGCCGCGTGGTGAGCGACCAAGACCCGATAGAGACGAAAATTGTCCTCATACGTCGGAAAGCGCTCGATGCAGAACGGCAGGGGCATCAGCACGCTATCCTCGACTTCGATCGCTAACGGAGGCGGGACAGCAATACGATCGGTCTCGGTCAGGCCAACCACCGCACCACTCAGCATGTGCAGGAACTTCAGCAGCAAACTTTGCACATCGCCGAGATAGACTGCTGCGGGCATCCCTCGAAGGGCCAGCAGACTCGTGCGTGAGCGCAAAGCAAAGAAGGCTGTCCCGGCCTCGGTGTTGCGTCGCCCGACCAGCTCCCCTGCGTCTAGCCATTCCAGAGTTCGCTGTTCTCCACCCTCATCGAACACGCGGCTCAGTGTGCGAAAAAGAGGGACGATTCCCGTCGGGAACACCTGCGCAAGCCGAGCCACCCGTTCAAGTATGACTGCGCAACTATCGGCAGGAAGCAAATGCAGCGTAGGACCGATCAGTGGTAACACGCCAGGCAGCAGTCGAAAATCGGATGTTGCTGCAGCGGTCAGGCTTTGTTCCAAGAATGGACGAGAAGATGGGGGAAGCTGATTGAGTAGGGCTCTCAGTTGTTGGCGATCGGATTCACGTAAGCGCGTAAGCATAAAGTGCTCTTCTTGTGAGCGCACGCGTTCACTCTTCGACAGGCTCAGGGCGAACGGATTGGATTCCGAAAGCGGGCAAGACGCGCCGTTCGTACTGAGCGTGTCGAAGCAGAGACGGCGTTTATCTGGAACGTTTCATGCGAGAAAATCCTCTTCAACCTATTTAAGCGGGCGAGAAGTCCAGGCTTCGCCGGTACTGCCACGATTCACGCGACTTTTCTTGGCGTGCACTTCTTGTGTAATGCCAAACCGTCGCCACATGTCTGGTCCAATCGCAGTGAGACCACCATCAACCACTATTGCTTCACCTGTCACAAATCGTGAATCATCACTCGCAAGAAAAAGAGCAGTACCAGCAATGTCATCGCCGACGCCGTGGTCAGGCCAGGGCTGGAACGTATCAAGTCCTTTGGCTGCTGCTTCTGTATTTCCTTGATCCGTCAAACCAGTAAGAATCCCCCCCGGACAAATCGCATTGACATGGATGCGATCCGGCGCCAATTGGACCGCTGCGGCTTTTGTCAGGTTGATCACTGCCGCTTTCGCAGCCGAGTACACTAACGGGCCAGAACCACCGCTCAATCCGGCAGTGGACGCAGTGTTAATAATCGATCCACCCTGCCCTTGCTGACGTAGTACACGCGCGGCGTGTTTAATGCCAAAGAAGACGCCTTTTGTGAGGACAGCGAACGTATAATCCCACTCTTCTTCGGTAACGTCCCAGATTGGACCAACCACGCCACCGACCCCAGCGTTATTGAAGACGATGTCCAGTCGACCAAACTGTGAGGTCGCGCAATCGATCATCGCAATGACATCAGTCTCCTTGGCGACATCGGTACGAATAAAGCGGACGTTCTTCTCTTGGCCAGCTTTCTTGGCTTGTGCCAATGTGTCCTGGCCGTTCTTTTCGTTAAAATCGGCAACGACAACCTTTGCGCCTTCCGCGAGAAAGCGCATGACGGTGGCACGGCCCATACCGCTCGCACCTCCGGTGATGACGGCGACTTTGTTTGCAAGTCTCATGATGAAGCTCCTTACACGTGATACGTAATCCGTAAAACGTAAATATGTAAAACGTAAAAGGGAAGGGGCAGGGCGGTTACGCATTACGTTTTACGATTTCTTCTTCTCAGTTCTTCCCCACTGGTGGCAAGAGCCGGTGCTCCTGAAAATGGCGGAACCATTTGCGAAACATATCTTCGGTATCCATACAGTCAGAGAATCCTGCTTGCCGTGCCTTGATCGTGCTGACGAGCATGGTCGGGACGAGTTTCTCTGCTCCATAGGCAAAAATCAGATCAGTGAAAATAAAAGACTGCCCCACGTAATCCTTGACGCTCGCTGGGGCACGTAGATTATACTTCTTCACAATTGCCGCCCACTCCGCATCGCGCTTCGGCATTTCTTCGGTAAGAGATAGGGGCGTAGGAGGACCGACTTCCATCCCAAAGGCATCAGCAATCGTCGGCCAGACATTTTGCCAGATAAACACGTCACCGTTGGTTGCGTTAAAGATTTCATTGCGACTCGTTGGTGATGTCGCCGCCCACTCGCACATCTTCGCGAGTAAATCAGCATCGACAGCTTCCGCCAGTGCTTGGGCTCCACCGGGAAACGACAATGGCAGCCCTTTCTCTTTCAACAGTGCAGCATAGACACCGATCGCCGGAATCGCGTTCATGTTACTGCCAAGTGATTCACCGAAAATAATCTGTGGCCGCAACACCGTCCAATGCCAGCTCTTCCCCTTCTGCTGGTCACGCAGATAATCTTCCTGCAGCCAGTAAAAATTCTCGTGTTGATGCCGCGGCCAACGTTCACGCGCGGGTACCGGGAACGGCTCAATATGCGCACCATACGCTTTGGTGCCTTGCAACAATGTCACATGCTGCAAGTTTTTCGCGACCTTCTGCAGTGGCGCAAAGAGATTTTGCAACATCGCCAGATTGGTCTCCATTTGATCGCGTTCACGCCAGCCTTTAACCAGACCTGGTTTCTCATAGAGCGCAGCGTAGACAACATGGGTGACATCCGACATTTTGCCAAACACTTCTGCGCATCGAGCCGTGTCAGTCAAATCAATCGAAATCAGTGTCGTGCCCTCAAGTCCACTCGGAATCCGCCGGGAAACCCCGACCACATCCCAATCCGGCAAGGAATGGAAATGTTTCACTGCGGCAAAGCCAACGAGACCGGACGCTCCAGCTACCAGCATTTTATGTTTCGCCATCGCATTTCCTCACTTTTCCGTATAACCAACAGCATGGCTTGAGAGCCATAGCAAAATCTCATACCTTTCTCCAGTGAAAAGGAGGATAACACCATGACGCAATATGTATACGCAGGAGCCGCACCATGGAGCGGCGCGAGCCCAACCGACCACCCCGGCGGTTTGTTTCGTCATGCAATCGGAAGTGGCGAATGGCAGTTGTTGACCAATGGGCTGCCAACCAAAGCAGAAATTCGTGCTATCGCCATTCATCCACAAAATTCACAGATTGTATACATCGGCACCCAAGATGGCCCCTATCGCAGCAACGATGGCGGTGATCACTGGGAGCGACTCAATCTGCCTGACGCAGGTATGGTGGTGTGGTCGATGCTCTTTCATCCACGCAATCCCCAAACTCTCTATGTGGGCGCAGCGCCGCCAGCGATCTATCGTAGTGACGACGGCGGCGATAGTTGGCGCAAGTTATCGCTCATCGAACCGGTCGGCATGGTGAAGATGGGTTTTCCCTGTCGTGTAATCCGCATGAGTGCAGATCCGAACAATCCCAATGAGATCTATGCAGGACTCGAAGTCGGTGGCGTGATTCGTAGCCTCGACGGTGGTGAAACCTGGGACGACTGCACCAGGCCATTACTCAAATTCACAGAACAAGAGCATCTCAAAAGCCAATTGATTAGTGACACACAAGCCGAAGGCATGATGGATTCTCACGCCCTGAGTGTCAGCGCAGCACGACCAGGCACGGTATTTTTGGCGACCCGTATGGGACTCTTCTGCAGTGCCGATCGCGGGACCACGTGGCAAGAGATGGAGATCTGGAAACACTCACCGCTATCATACGCGCGTGACGTGCAAGTGGCACCACAGAATCCGAACATGTTATACGCTGCGCTTAGCCCGGCAGCGATGAGTAACGCGGGCTCGCTCTATCGTAGTCCAGATTTAGGACAAAGCTGGCAACGCTTCGATCATGGCGTACCAGTGAAAAGCACGATGATGACGGTTGCTCTCAGTCCGAGAAATGAAAAAGTCATCTACTGTGCTACACGTAAGGGGCAAGTGATTGGAACGCAAGATGGTGGTGCAACCTGGGCGGAGTATCCGCTGCCAACGGCGAAACAAGATGTGTATGCGTTGGCGTGCGGATGAGGAAGTAGTCAGTAGCCAGCATGAGTTTTTGTCTTCTCTACTGACTACTGACTACTGAATGCTGACTACTGACTACTTGGTAGTTACTTCTTCCCCTCCCCCGTAGGAATTTCAATTTTCTTGCTTTCACTTGCAGCAGGAGTTTCGATACCTAGCAATTCAACCTCAAAGACCAGCGTTGCTCCGGGTTTGATTCTCGGTGGTGCACCACGGTCGCCATAGGCAATCGCAGACGGACAGACTAACCGGGCTTTTTCACCAACCTTCATCTTCTGGACCCCCTCTGTCCAACAGGGAATGACACCATTCAGCGGAAACGTCGCTGGTTGTTTGCGGTCTACCGAGCTATCGAACACCGAACCGTCTGTGAGGGTGCCATGATAATGGACTTTCACCGTGTCTGTCGCCTTGGGTGAAGCACCGGTTCCTTCTTTAACGGTGGAGTACACCAGTCCAGAATTCGTCTTTACGGCGCCTTTCTCTGCCGCAGCTTTGGTCAGGAATTCTGCTCCAGCTTTTTTCTCAGCTTCAGAGGCGGCTGCGAAACGAGTCTGCTGGAGTTGCTGAAGCTTGGGCATGAATTCCTGCACATTGACTTTTTGCGGCTTCTTCAGCACCCCGTCAGTCAACCCATTCTTCACCATCTCTAGCTCGGCTTCACTCAGGTTAAAGACGCCTAAAGACTGGCTCATCGCTACGCCAAGCGCGTACATCGTTTTCTGATCATCTGTAGTCGGGTCCGCAGCAAATACGGAAGAACCAGTCAGAAACCACACTGCTGTTAACAGAGAGAACAATATTTTACGCATAAACACCCTTCTTTTCGTGCTTTCCAACACATTGGAATAGTAAAGACCTAAACAAGGAAGAAAGCTGAAAGATGAGAAATAATACATGGCAGTCTAAGTGATACAGGCGATACAATCAAGTTCAAAGTGAAGCTGGTAGGTTAATCCACTGTGGATTGTTCACTAGCAGTTTTTCTCGGACTGACTCTCGGACATGTGCCAAAACTTGTTGTCGATAGGCACCAGCATCAGCATCGCCATTGCGAATGCGTTGGCACAGTTCCTGGGTCCGTTGCTGGATTGCTGTACGCAGGGCTGAGAGAGACTCTGGCCGTAGCAGCGGTGCAAGCAGTTGATTCAGCCGTTCCCACTCAGCAAACAGATCGTGCTCTTCGTTCTCTAGTTCACGCATCACGGCACGTAAAACATTCGCTGCCACTCGACCATAGAACTGTCGTGACCCACTGAGGTTTGGCACGGCTTCTTCATCAAGGAAGTGCGTCACTGCCTGTAAGTATTCCATCATCGTTGGACGATCTTGCATTATTCCTCCATCAAGTGCAGCAGTTCCCACTCAGTTTCGACCGTCCGACGACCAATCGCTGCGAGCTCCACACTGGGATTGAGCCTATCCAAAAATGGCTGCGTGAGCGTGAGGCATAAGATCCCCCAGCGCAGGTTTCCGAAAATTTCCCAGAAATGGGCACGAGTCGGATCAACCGGATAACCACCGGCCTCTTCGTATGCACGCCAGAAATCTTCTCGCTTGCCGACACCGCCCACAGGTAACTCGTCGTTACCAAAGCGCCATGAGCGTACGCACATCCAGCCGAGGTCTTCGATCGGATCGCCAACATGTGAAAGCTCCCAATCGAGAATCGACCGCACGCCGTCCGGACCAAAGATCACATTGCCCATGCGGTAGTCACCGTGTACAAGTACCTGCTCTTGTTTCACCGGGATATGCTGGCGTAACCAACGGAACGCGAGTTCAAACGCAAGATGCGGCTCGCGTGCCCGCTCAGCGTACATATCTTCGTAGCGTTTGATCTCTTCCTCAGCTGGCGAGCGACTTTCTTGCGGTGCGGCCAAACCCAGATGCGTATACTTCTCACTGGGAATGCGGTGAATACGAGCGAGTCGTGCACCAAGTTGCTGGGCCATGATTTTCCGAGCTTCAGCAAAACTGGGATCACGAAACAAGCGGCGCACGATCGTCTCACCCTCGATCCGCTCCATAATAAAGAACGGCACTCCAAGGCTGTCATCCCCGAGAAAATACGGCTTCGGCGCGAGCACGCCCGCTGCATGAACAGTTTCGATCAGACGATACTCCAACGTGCGGTCCATTTCTGACTGTGGTCCGTCGTGCGGATCGCTACGAAGGATCAACGGCAAGGTCTCGCTCTGTCCATTGGCTTGCTCGATCGTGGCATCAAACGACCACGTCTGTCGTGACGCACCACCAGTGAGAAGGCGCAGGTCTTTGATTTGCACTTGCCGGGCGTGCGAGGAACGTGTGATGAAATCGGCAAGAAGTGGAGTGAGCTGGTCGGATGTGAGTTGTTTGGTTGTAGAGGTCATGAAACAGAAGATAAAACGTAATGCGTAAAACGTAAGAGGAGGGGAGGTGGTTACGTATTACGTTTTACGCATTACGCGGATTCCTTTCCAAAGCTTCAGACGCATCCATAGCTCCGAGAGCTACGATAAATACCCCATCGGCTCACTTTTCAACATCTCAGCGATTATCTGCCCTGGAGTTTTCTGCTGCTGCGGCTTTTCTGCTTTGCCGTTGACGACGAACACGCCGCGCGTATAGCGCCCTCCTCCTTGCTCGCACACGTTCCAAAGTTGTTGCCAGCGTTCTGGATACCGTACCCAGGCGCGCATAAGGTCGTCTTGTTTCGACATGTGGTATTCTCCCCGCTCTGATCCTACCTGTTCTCTTCGCCTCTAACAAACTTCGTCCGAGAGGTCTATTGCAGGTCTGTGACGACGTTCCCGCCTTGATTTCCCAAGATTCCAGTGGAATGCTTCGGGAACAGCGATTTTTGCACTTTTACCAAGGAGGGCTTTATGGGTCTGCCGAACGGAATTCATCACCTGGCGATTTGCACCAAAGACATCAAGAAACAAATTGAGTTCTTTACTGACGTATGTGGTATGGAACTGGTCGCGCTCTACTGGATGCATGGTGTGAAAAACACGTTCCATGGCTTTGTCAAAATGGGCGATAGCTCGTCGATCGCCTTTGTCCAAGGGCCAGAAGTTGGCGAGATCCAACCGATCACCGGCGTGTCCCATCCATCTTGGACCGCTGCTCCCGTTGCTCCTGGGGCGATGCAGCACATCGCCATGAACGTTGATACCGAAGCCGATTTGCTCACTATGCGTGACCGGGTGCGTGACCGTGGCTATTGGGTGATGGGACCGATCGATCACGGGTTTTGCAAATCGATCTATTTTGCTGGTCCCGAAGGCTTGATGCTGGAGTTCTCTACTTCAGAAGGACAGGCGATTGACGCCGAAGCGTGGATTGATCCTGAAGTGTGCAAACTCGCGGGCATCAGCCCAGAGGAAGTGAAACGCTACAAAGCTCCGGCAGCATTCGAGTCAAAAGGCGGCAAGGTGCCGCAAGTTGATCCGGCGAAGAGCAAGATCATGATCAATTTCCCGGCGCCGAATAATGCCGTGCTGAAAATGACCGACGAAGAAGTCCTGAAGAAGCTGAGTGAAACGACTCCGCCGGTGCAGGTGAATCGCTAAGGAATAGTACGGAACCAATGGTATAAGGATCACGCAACACGCAGTACGTATCACGTGTTACGTGTTGCGTGATCTGTAAGCGCGAGAAGACCCTATGGACATCTTAGCTGAACAATTGGATGCAAAGCTGCGCGAATGGACACCGATTACAGCAGAACAAGTCAGACAACGCATCGCCGAGATTATCGACTTGGCCGACCAAGATGCATTGGATCTCATGCGGGCGCGAGTTGTAGAGCAAGAAGTACTGGATATGCTTGATGAACCCCCAACCAGGTGAAGTATGGTTAGCTGATCTTGGATTGGCGGCAAAAACGCGGCCAGTCGTGATTGTGTCGCGTGATGATCCTGACCCACCGCGAGCTTTGATTATTTACGTTCCATTAACAACCCAAAATCGCCAAAGCTCTTATGAGGTCGTGCTTCCAAAGCTTTCTTTCCTCAATCAAGATTCTATTGCAAATGTCCAGGGGATTGGCTCTATACCCAAAGCACGTCTGGAGCGCAAACTTGGTACTCTTCCTAATGAAATAATGAACAAGATCAAGAATGCGCTCTCTTTCGCGTTGGATCTGTCAACTTCTTCCTGATCGATAATCACCGCAGATGTGGCATCACTTCTTTGGCAAAACGCTCCATTGACCGCATCACTTGCTCATGCGGAAAGCCACCGAAGTTCACCTCAAAAATCGGATAGGTTAGGCGATAGTCTTTCTGCGCACGCTGCAGGCGTTTGATGCATCGTTCCGGGCTGCCAAAGATCATGCAGTCAGCCTTATCCATATCATCATATGTCGCTCCACCCATCACTTTGGTTAACCCGCCTTGATACACGGCATAATCTTTGGATTGAAACGCGGCCTTGCGGTCTAATTCACCAAAGAAGCGCAGGTATTGCATGAAGTGTTTTCCGGCGACTTCGTGTGCTTGGGCATCGGTGTCGGCAATGTACAGATGATAGACCCCGAGCACTTCTCGATTTGCTGCAACATGTCCAGCCTTGTTCATGGCTGTCCAATACAATTCCAGCTTTGCTTGCAACTCTTCATGGCGGACATAGGCAAACGGCGTCAGCATTGCATGGAAGCCTCTTTCGCCAGCCCAGGTGAAGCTATCAGGAGTAAATGCACATGCTGCCCAGATCGGCGGATGCGGAGTCTGCACTGGTTTTGGTAAAGACAAGACCTCGTTAACGGTGAAATACTTTCCAACATGAGAGACGGATTCTTGCGTCCATGCCTTAAGGATTACATCCAGTGCCTCGTGAAATCGCCCCTGGCTTTCGGCCTCGTCAATGCCAAAGAGTTCGTATTCTGCTTTGAGTACACCACGTCCGACGCCGAAGTCGAGTCGTCCATTACTGAGGACATCAAGCATCGCATACTCTTCCGCTGTACGAATCGGGTTATTGAGCGGCAAGAGCGTGACACCAGTTCCTAACCGAATACGCTTGGTCCGCTGCGCCACTGCAGTGGCAAATACCGGCGGTGACGGAAACGAATATCCACCAATATAATGTTCGGCGAAAAACACACCATCAAAGCCGAGTTCCTCAGCATATTGGATCTGTGTCATCATCTCGCCATAGTATTGCGTCGCAGATTGATGACGTGCGGGATAATAGTCGGGAATGTACAGCAGACCGAATTTCATTGCGCTCCCTCCTCATAAGGTCCTCCGCCTGTAGCAAAGTTCTTGCGGTAGGTCCATCGTCTCTCTGGAGTGTCTTTGCTATGGTGCGGCACCAGTGAGGAGTTTTGCGCGAAGGGAGTACGAACAATGCGAATTGGCATGATGATTGGCGAAGGGGCAGGCGAGTCACCAACGTTAGATGAGATCATTCAACGAGCCCAGCGCATTGAAGCTGCGGGTCTCTCATCTGGCTGGATGGCCAATATCTTTGCCTATGATGCGATCAACGTGCTTGGCTTGGTCGGACGGGAAACCAAACGCATCGAGCTGGGTACCGCTGTTGTGCCGACCTATCCGCGCCATCCTTACGCCATTGCCCAACAAGCATTAACGACGCAAGTGGCCAGTCACGGACGTTTTACCCTTGGTATCGGACTCTCCCATCAAGTGGTGATTGAAAAGATGCTCGGTATGTCTTACGCGCGGCGCGTATCGCACATGAAAGAGTATCTTGCAGTGATTAAACCACTCCTACGCGGAGAGCCGGTCAAATATCGTGGAGAAGAGTACCGCGTAAATCTGGAGCTAAAACCACCAGGAGCAACACCGGTGCCGATCATCATGGCGGCACTCGGACCGAAGATGTTGGAACTTTGCGGTCGTGAAGCTGCTGGAACTCTGACCTGGATGGCCGGTCACAAAGCACTCAAAGAACACGTCGTGCCACGCATCACGACAGCCGCTCGCGACGCAGGTAACGCCGCACCACGAGTGATTGCCGGAATGCCGATCGCTATCGCCAACGACACCATCAAAGCGCGTGAAGTCGCTGCCAAGGTCTTCGCGATTTATCGCGACCTACCAGCCTATCGCACTATGCTCGATCGTGGCGGTGCCGCCGAGCCGGTTGATGTGGCACTGGTTGGTGATCCCGCGACTGTGAAAGGTGAACTCAAACGACTCGAAGATATTGGCGTGACTGACCTCTGTGCCTTTGTCTTCCACGCCGAGCCTGGCGCGTTTGAGCGGACGGTTGATTTTCTTGGATCTTTCTAAAGGCATCAAGTCATCGCTTGTTCCCCCGACAGGTGCATGATAGCGTTGCCAAGTGCGGATTGTTGCTCGTCGAACGCTGCAAAGATTTATAGAGTCACGAAAAGGCCATAAAGACTACACAGCTTTGAAAGGCGCGCTTGATGCTTGGTTCGACGAAGTACGAAAAGCCAAATGGAAGAGTACTTCCGATGTGAAGCGCCAATATGCAACAGCGAGTGTCGCAACTGCAGAACGGATTGTTTTCAATATCAAGGGGAACGACTATCGGCTAGTCGTATCTGTCGACTTTGAGAAGAGTATCGTGTGGATTAAATGGGTCGGTACTCATAGAGCTTATGACTCCATCGATGTTAAAGAAGTCAAATATGAAAAGCCTTAAACCAATCAGGACTGAAGCAGATTATAATGGTGCTCTAACAGAAATAGAGCGGTTGTGGGGAGCCAAGCGAGGCACGGTGGAAGGCGACCGGCTCGACATTCTTGCTACGCTAGTAGAAGCGTACGAAGACGAACACTACCCGATGGACCCTCCTGATCCGATCGAAGCGATTAAGTTTCGCGCCGAACAACAAGGATTAACCCGTAAGGACCTTGAAGGAATCTTTGGTAGTCGTACCAGAGTAGCTGAGGTACTGAACCGTCGTCGAGGTCTCTCCATTAATATGATCCGCCGTCTGCACGAGAAACTTGGAATCTCTGCAGAGGTGTTGATCCGCCCCGTGCGAATTAAAAAAGCCGCGTAATCAGCGACGCTTCATTCCTCACGACAAATACATCCCTCCATCGACAACAAGCATCTGCCCGGTGATGTACGACGACAGCGGGGACGCAAGGAAAAGCGAGACACCGCCCATCTCTTCTGGCGTGCCCCAACGATGGAGCGGAATATCATCGAGTGAGTCCTCGTAGCGACGGGGATGGTCCCAAGTCACTTTGGTGATCTTGGTCGCTACTAATCCGGGCGCGATGCCATTCACGCGAATGCCATCGGTCGCCCAGGCTTCCCCTAATGACTTCGTCAACGTCACCAATGCCCCTTTACTGGCACTATACGCGGGATTGCCAAACACCGCATGAAAGCTCGCGCCAGAGCCGACAATAACGACCGTGCCTTTGCTCGCTTTCAACATTTCATGGAACTTCATCAAGCAACTCATCACGCTCATCAGATTGACATCGACCACTTTGCGAAAGTTCGGCATCTCAAACTCGGCGCGTTTGTACATGACGATGCCTTGCGAGAGGACCAGCGTATCGAGCGTTGAAAACGGTGGCTTGAGATTCTCAACAACCTTGTCGTCTGAGACATCCCATTGGAAATAGGTCATGCCGGTGAAATCTGCCCCGTCATCGTCTTTGTTGTAGTCCGCTGCTGAGGCACGGGTACCACTGACGAATACCGTCGCACCATGATCGCGAAATACGCGGGCTATGCCGTTGCCGATTCCGCTTGAGCCACCAACAACCAGGGCGTTCTTTCCGTGAAAATCAATCTCATTCATAGTATTTTCCTTACGAAATAGGTAATGAATTCTCAGTCTGTGACAATGCTACCCGATCAAGCCAGCCCAGGACTGCATCCTGGAACGGCGGCAAACTTTTGTATAGCTGCATCGGTTCGGGCATGGTGCGAATAGTCGACGCTAATTCAGTCGCGCGTTCAGGCTGAGTGGCCAACTCGCGTAACGGTCGGACATAGACACGAATAGTGAATAAAATACTTTGTGAGCGCGGCAAGCGGCGTAGAGTTTGTCGTTCCATCCGCAACCAGAGCGTGTCGCCAGCATTCTCAATCGTGATGTCGGTGTTTAATCCCTTACGACCATGTCCTGTAGGCTGAAAAAGCGTCGGATCATCAATCAACCCCCAATTTGCCCGCCAGACTGGTTTGTCCGCTTTGAGCCGAACGAAAAAGCGGTCCATCTTCAAAGCAAGCTCTTCCTCATAGCCTGGTACCGGTTCATGCACCAGGTTAAGCGGCTTGCCGATTTTATCCGCCAGCCGCCAGCGTGTCGGGAAACACAGTGACGCACCAACAAGATGATACAGACCCGTCGCTGGATTGGGTTGCATCAGACACAAATCTTCCTGCACTAACCGTCCTGCCAGATCAAGTGGGTGTAGCACGTTTTGTGATATATCCCAGGTTTGCTGCGTCACAAGGTTACGAAGCACATTGCCGTCACGTCGAACCCATGCGGCAAACCGCGTTGGCAGGTAGTTGAGCAAAAGTTCAAGGACTTCAGTTGAACCCGCTAAGGCCTCAGGGAGCGCAGCAAAAACCTCGCTGTGACGCTCACACAGCAAACGTTCCTTCTCGGCGAGTTCGATTGCTATACGATCGTCCGGCTCAAGCCAGTCGTGGAGATCAAGCGGGAGGAGCCCCATCGCCAAACGGAAACGTCCACTTTTATATGGCATATACTCGGGAGCACGAGGCAATTGCGAAGCTGGGAACGCATCAGTCACGTCCATCTTTGTAGGGAGCAAATGGGGGTTGCGCAAGGGTGAGCACCTTGTGACACCCAGGTACTCAAATTCCTCCGTAGAGTTCACTATACAGGACTTACGCTTTGGACCTTAACAAGCCGTGACATGAGGGTTTTGTAGTTCAGCGCGAAGGTAATGACTAAACAAACTCTCCCGCACGGCATACAGGGTCTGGCCCAGTTCTTGAGCTTTCACTTTCAAGGATACCCACGCATGATAACAACATGCTAAGTGATTGCGCTGTGCCCGCGCCGCCC
>VGTJ01000135.1 GCA_016874775.1 Deltaproteobacteria bacterium | reverse complement strand
GTCGCCCGCGTTCATCCAGCTCTTCGACCAGACTTCGATACTTAGACCGAAGCCAGCACACAATGGTCTCGTCTCTCATCCCTGCTCTTGTGCAGAGGCTCTCCACTCCGGTCAATCACTATTGCGGTAAGTTGTTTCCTGCCACCGCCTTACCATTCTCAAGTGCCAGTATTCTTGCCGTGCAAACGACGCAACCCCTGCATTGGATCATCGACTCGGTTCCTGTCCTTGCCCTCTTCCTCATACCAGTGCTCGCGCGCATGAAGCGGTCGACGTCGTCGTCTCGTCCATCCGCACAGGGTGAAGCAAGCGCTACAAAGTTGACACAGGCAGTGACAGAACTCAAAGCAGAACTGGCAAAACAGCGCCGCGCCGAAGAAACATTGCGCGCAAGCGAAGAGTTCTACCGTAATCTCGTGGAGAACACGAATGACGGCATTGCCACGATTTCGCTAGAAGGAACCGTGACAAGTGTGAATCGCGGATTCGAGCACATGCTCGGACGAATCCGAGAAGAAATCGTCGAGAAGCACTATAGCACGATATTGTCGATTGCCTCCCTCGGCATTACAGAAGACCGGATTCGTCGCTTTCAGGCTGGCGAGAAATTGTCCTCACTCTGCGAACTCGAGCTTCTCCATCACAATGGCAACGCCGTGCGAGTTGAGGTTCGCACCCGAGCGATCACTGATAAAAATGGTACAGCAATTGGCTTTCAAGGTGTCTATCGCGATGTTTCCAAGCGTGCAGCATTGAAAAGTAGCTCTGTACCCAACGCGACAGCTCACATCAGCGAATCAGATCCAGCTCATCACGGGACAACAGGGGGAAACACCTTCGCTGCTCCTCCTGGGTCGTCAACTGCTCCGACAGAGGCAGCAATGCCACCGTGGTCGCAGTTGTCCTCTCCTACTAACAGCAATGCTGATTCGCATTATCCAGCCGGGTATTCGCCTCTCTCATCACACAATGCCTCGACTCCGTCGACTCCGCCACAGCAGCATGACTTCGCGAACCCCGAACAAAACACCTCACCATTCAGTATTAAGACTCCGGGGACGTCCACCGCATTTGCCCCGGCAGGACAGACTCCCTCTGCTTCGTCACCCCAATTTCGTTTCACGAATGGTGCCGGAGAAACGACCGAAGCGTCCGCTGCTCCAGCATCGCCCTCCATGCCATCTAGCTCGACCTTGGAAGCAAGCCAATTCACCCTTAGTTCAGACCGACAAAAGAAAGACGAGCGACAAGCGAAAGTCGTTCCCTTCCCCGCTGTACCCACGCAGGGGTTTCCCATACCACCACAGCTCGGGAGTGCAAACGCGCAACAAATTTTCGACCTCGACGAGGCCCTCAATCGTGTCGATGGAGATCGCGAGTTGTTACGCGAGATGGCAGCGGTCTTTCTAGACGAATACCCACTCTTATTGACCACCATGCAAGACGCGCTGTCTCATGGCAATGCACAAACGCTTACCTTTGCCGTCCACACGTTGAAAGGCTCGGTAGCGAATTTTGCCGCGAATAACGCCTTTGAAGCAGCGCTCAAGCTGGAGAAGATCGGGCGGCAAGGAAATCTGACCCAAGCGAAAACCGCGCTTGCCGAAATGGAAGCTGAGCTTGCTCGCCTTGCACCTCTCCTCACGACACTCAAAATGGAAGCCGCCGCCTAACTTGCGCAGAGGGCGCCCATCGCTCTGACTCTCCAGCTCTTCAAGTAGTCACACCGAGTTCGTAAGGACTTTTCTGAAATTATCACTAAAAGTGATAATTTTTACAATACAACCTTCAGTGTGATTGGAGATAAGTTACAGGCCGGAGCCGGAAGGGAACGTTCCACGTCGGCGAGACTCACAAAGGGAGCAGCGCAATCATGACAGATGAACACTTGATCTCCCAAGACCAGGGATCCCAGCCTACCTCGACCGTATCACTTCCCATCGTCAAATTGCTCATCGGCTCCGCGTCTCTAACGATAGCTGCAGCGTGTTACTTCTTCACCGAGTCCATACTTTTCTCCTTCCTCGCCTGGTGCGGGGCGCTAGCAGCTGGATTTTCCTTACTTGCATCGTCATCAACTGAAGCGCATCATCAGCCTCCTCAGCCGAAAGATAGCTGCGCTTCTGAACCGGCGACTGCACTGCCGCCCTTCTCTCCCTCTGTAGCCTCTACGCAGGCAACACTGGCTTCTCCCGTCGAAGTGCTCGAGATGGACCGGCAGGAACGCCACGACGGTGTTACGCTGCCGGCGTCGCTGTCTATCGATTTTAATCTTCGCACCACAGTAGAAGAAACGGTTTCTCGCTTTTCGGTGGTTGCCCAAGAGAGAGGTTTCGAACTCTCGTGCCTCTTCTCCTCTGATAGCCCAACGCCATTTCGTGGAGATCCGGGTGACCTCCGACTCATCCTCATAAATGTGATCGACTATGTCATTTCCGTCTCCTCCTATACGGAAGTTGTCGTGTATGCGCTGCTACAACAGCAGACCGCAACGCATGCGACTTTTCGCTTTTCTGTCTCTGGCTTGAGTCACACCGCATTGGGTGCCATGACGAAATCGACGTTCAACCACGCCTTGACCTCGACAGGTCCTTCCCATGCGGAATCGACGATCGCGATTAGCAAACAAATGGTGAAGGCCTGGGGAGGACAGCTCGAAATCGAAAACAGGCCAGGTCACGATACGATGATCTGGTTTACCGTTACCTTGGAAAAGCAACCTCCGAAAGTTTTCTCTGACCTCCCACCACGTTCCACTCTTACGGGGATACGCTTACTTCTCGTCGGCAACAGCGTCTCTCTTTCGGATGAAGAAGCGACAGCATGGCAACTCACCTATCACCGGGCTCCGCGTGCGGCGCTGGCACTGTCAATGCTCAATACTGCTGTCCAGGAAGGCCGGCCTTATGATGTGGTCATATTTGATTGTCACGAACTCGATGCTGAAGTGCTTACGCTTGCCACCCGTCTACGGCAGAGCAATACGCTCGCAACCGTACGGCTTGTCTTTTTCACCACGCATGGGAAAAAGGGTGACGCTCAGCACGTCCGTCAGGCCGGATTCGATGCCTATCTGACGCATCCCTTGTCCTCAGGTCTCCTGTTTGACTGTCTCGCGACTATCCTGAGCCAGCCACCACAGACCCACCCTACACCTCATCCTATCGTTACGCGGTACACTCTGGCAGAAGCTCGTACACGCGGACGAGCTCGAATCTTGGTAGCCGACAGCAACCTTCTAGATCAAAAACATCTCGTACGTATTGTCGAGGAATTAGGGTATCGAGCAGATATCGCCGTCACAGCTCGTGAGGCGATTGAAGCGCACGCTCGGCTGCCTTACGCTGCAGTCTTGGTTCCGTACCAAATGCCGGGAATCGATGGGATCGCCGCAGCACAACACATTCGGCAGCAAGACACGCGGGAAGGTACGCACACTCCGCTCATTGGCATTCTGCAATCCGACAGGAGCCACGAATCAGCCCAATGCCTTGCTGCCGATATGGACGCAATCCTGATGAAACCGCTCCGGTCTACCGATCTCAAAACTGCCTTGGATCGTGCGTGCCAGCTCTCAGCCAAGCAGACTACAGCTCAGGCCGGAGCGCTACAGCAAACAGATGAGAATGTAGAAGTAGATTTGCACACTGCGTTAGCTCGTGTCGATGGCGACAAAGAACTCTTTGACGAAATGACCTTGTTGCTTAATGAGGAGTACCCCAAAGCACTCAGGAAAATGGCTGAGGCAATCTCTCGGCAAGATTCTCAAGCATTGGCCTATAGTGCAAACACACTCAGAGGCGCGTTAGGGAATTTCGCTGCACTGAAAGCAATCGCCGCTACCACACGTCTTGAACTGATGGGTCGCAGTGGGGACCTCTCGCAGGCTCAATCTGTATTCACCGACTTGGAAAAACACTTGGCTCGCCTCCAGGCTCTACTAGCGGATTTTCGTATACAGGCAGCCGCCTAAATCGCCATGAAGCCGGACAAATGCTCACAGGACTTGTCGTATAGGATGTCAGAGACGCTCACGACAGACAAAAAGCGAATCCCACTGTCTACCCTCATCTTTAGACTGGCCACTCCTCAAGTCGATATGACATCTCCCAAAAGAGGTATTCATAGCGTGCACTGGTAGAAAAAATCTCTTGCAACCGCTCATCACTCGTTGTGCCATCAAGCGAGTCAAGGAGTTCGCGCAGCCACGCAGCCAGAGCGGTGAACTCCGGGGATGCATACATCTCAATCCATTGGCAATAAAAAGGTGCGCTCGCAGGTTTTCCACGCTTCGCCAAAAGCTGACCGATTTCACTGTAACCCCACTGGCAGGGCAACAACACCGTGACCACTTCTGCAAGGTTCCCTAGTGCAGCAACACGCACTAAGTGCCGCGTGTAGGCATGGGTCGTTGGAGCAGCTTTAGTGTTCGCTAGCGCTTCAGCACTTATGCCACATTGCGCAGCGAACTCCCGATGCAGCGCCATCTCACGATTAAGCGTCGCATCCAGGAGATTGGCAAATCGCCCCATGGTGTCGAGATCAGGTGCCTTGGCCGTCGCCAGCGCGAGCAAGCGACTGTACTCGATCAGGAATACATAATCCTGACACATGTAGAAGCGAAAGTTCTCCAGCGGTAACGTACCATCACCTACTCCAGTCACAAATGGATGGCTTACGATCTTTCGCCAAATCGGCGCCGCAGCGTGGTAGAGTCGTTCGGTTAGTCTCATGGTCGCAGCGTAGCCGGTCTTCCGCGTTAGGGCTAGCAATGCCTACAGGCAAGGCGGAAGAACCTATTATCTACGATGAGATGAAATAGCGCCATCTCCTGGCCGCTGAGCGGATCGCGCAGTCTCACCCGCTGGGCCTTGGCCAGATTACAGCCGGGACACGCCCAGGCGAGATTCTCCAGCTCATCACTACCACCGAGTTTGCGCGGCACGATATGATCGACATGAAACTCTGCGCCTTGCAGCTCCTGGTGCATCCGACAATATTCACAGCGCTGCCCGGCTCGGGTAGCGACCAATTGCCGGAGTTCTGCCCACGACACGCTCATGACAAAGTACGGCCTAAGACCTTCAGCGCTTCGCCCCGTAACAGCGCAATCGTTTCACTCAACTCCACGAGTGCTTCTAACTCTTCCCGCTCTGTTTCACTCAGCTCCCCTCATGTAAGCGCAACGCGCCACATTCATAATCGGACACCACAGGCTGGGAGATCCCTAAGCGCTCGGCCAGCTCTTGCTGCGTGAGTCCCCGCTCTTTGCGTAACTGCGCCACGCGTTGGCCGGGAGCGACCTCCTCCCTCAGCTGCCCGCTCCATTGAGGATGAGCAAGCACCCGCGCTTGGAGATTCAACTGACTGGAAATGATCTGCAGGTTACTCCTGCCCCGAGGATGCTCACACTCCGCTCACCGGCACAATTTGCAAATGAAAATAGCGCATCACCGCAGCCAGGATAAAAAAGGCGACTGTGATGTACTCCCCATAGCTCCCGTTATGAATGACTCCCAACCGCCAACGCCAGTTTGGCAACAACAGCGGGACCCCACCAACTGTGAAGAGGTCCGCACCAATGTGAAATAGCGCTCCCGTCAGCCACCAGCCGGCCAGGGTCCCCCAGGGCGTCTGCTGCGACCACAGTGACCATATCGCCAGTGCCCACGGCCACGGCCAATGCGAAACGCCGCGATGCGGGAGCCCAACTGCCTCAACGCGGTCAGGAAGCGTCCCGCCCAAGACAGCCAGTCCGGCTTCAACCGGAGATGCGCCACACAGGATCGCTCCAGAAGCGGCCATGAGTCGATGAGATGGTCCAGTCATATATAGTCGTATCTGTGACTTTCTGAGTTTAGCGTTTTTGCAGGTATAAAAGAAACTCCTTGTTGCCTTTCGGCCCCAGCAGCGGAGACTCGATAACGCCCTTCACCTCGACGTTCCAGTTTTCGCTTTGCGCACGCAGGCGGTCTACGACTTCTGCATGCAGTTCTGGATCTCGAACCACACCGCCTTTGCCAACTTTTCCTTTCCCAACTTCAAACTGCGGCTTGATCAACGCGATAATCGTCCCCTGGGCAGCAATCAACTCAAGGACTTTTGGAATGACTAACACCAACGAAATAAATGACGCGTCGATCACCGCCAGTGTCGGCGTCTCATCGAAGACCGTTGGGTCAAGCGTACGAATGTTGGTCCGTTCAATCGACACGACACGAGGATCCTGTCGTAACGTCCAGGCAAGCTGGCCATAACCGACATCGACCGCGAACACTTTTCGTGCGCCGTGCTGCAACAAGCAGTCGGTGAACCCTCCGGTTGAGGCGCCGACGTCAAGCGCTGTGACCTCGTGCACATCGATATGAAACTCGCGTAGCGCTGCCTCAAGTTTCTGTCCGCCTCGACTCACATACGGTGATCGCTCCTCATCTTTGATCCGCACTGCCGCAGCCAACGGAACGAGCGTTCCCGGCTTATCGATCCGCTGGTCATTGACCACGACGGCTCCGGCCATGATGAGCCGTCGTGCTTGCTCACGGCTGTCAACCAACCCACGTTCGACAACAAGAAGATCGAGGCGTTTGCGTTCTGTCACACTTACGGTTGTACGGCACGTTCGACAACGAATTTTACGATCTGTCGGAGCGGTTCGGCACGCTCGCCGAGCGGTTGCACCGCAGCCAGCGCTTCAGTCATTAATTCACGCGCACGAGCTTTGGCTTTGGCCATTCCCACCGCTGCGGGATATGTCACTTTATGTAATTCCGCGTCGCGTCCTTCACGTTTGCCAGTTTTTGCTGTGCCACCTTCAATATCAAGAATATCGTCGGCCACCTGGAACGCGAGGCCGATAGCGGTGCCGTATCGATCTAATTGCGCAAATTGACGCGCGGTCGCCCCACCGACTAACGCTCCAGCACGAACAGACGCGCGGAGCAACGCTGCCGTTTTGCGTGAATGAATGTATTCGACAAGCGCTTTGGTCGGTTTTTTATTCTCTGCTTCAATATCCGCCACTTGTCCGCCAACCATTCCTCCAGCTCCTGCTCCCAGGGCAACTTCCTGTACTGCACGTAAGGCAGCGGTACGATCTTGCCCCGGACGAAGAGCAGCTTCAGCCATTACGCGAAAGGCCTCGGTCAAAAGACCATCGCCAGCGAGGACCGCAATCCCTTCACCAAATACAACGTGATTGGTTGGTTTGCCACGGCGCAGATCGTCGTCATCCATCGCTGGCAGATCGTCATGCACCAGCGAATAGGAATGAATCATCTCTAACGCGCACGCAAAAGGCAGCACCCGCGAGGGTGGAGCACCCACCGCTTCACCACTGGCGAGCGCAAGAATCGGTCGTACTCGCTTGCCACCGGAAAACAAACTGTATCGCATCGACTTATCGAGGGTGCGCGGCACCGCTTTCCCCGCAGGCAGCAGTTTGTCTAACGCGCGATCAACCAATATACTCCGTGCATCCAAGTATTCTTGTAAGTTCACTGTTCGTCTTCATCTTCCGTAAGTGGTGTAAGTTGAAAGAGACCGTCGGCATTTTGGGTGAGGACGTCAACGCGTTTTTCCACGTCAGTGAGTTTGGCCCCGAGGTGACGCACCAGAGCGACTCCTTCCTCATATGCGGACAGCGCTTCTTCCAACGATAAATCGCCGCGTTCCAGTTTATTGACGATCGTCTCCAACACCTGGAGCGCATCCTCAAATTTTGCCGGGGGTTTTTTCATTTATCCGCTGACCTCAGTAATGGTGGCTCGCGCTTCCCCCTTCGCAAACGTGAGACGCACCGAGTCACCGGGAGTGAGGGACGTTGCATCGGCAACCACTTTTCCCTCAGGAACCGTCCGTGTCAAACTATAGCCACGACCTAAAACTGCAAGAGGGCTTAAGCTGTTCAGTGCGGTGGTCAATTCTTGCCACTGGCTTCGAGCCTGCTCCTGCCGTCGTGCAAAGGCGGTCGTCAGGCGTGCCAGCATGGTGCGCACCTGTTCTCGCTTTGTGGCAATAGTCTGGCGTGGATCTCGTAGACGTTTCTGTAGATGCTCGACCTCATCTTGATGTTGCTGGAGTTGTCGAGAAATAGCAGAAAAGAGGGCCTGATAGCGATCCTCGACATGCGAGCGAAGATCTTCCCACCGCGGCATCACCATCTCTGCTGCGGCAGTCGGTGTGGGCGCACGACGATCGGCAACCAAGTCGGCAATACTCAAATCAATCTCATGCCCAACTGCGGCGACCACCGGCACCGCAGAAGCGGCAATTGCTCGTGCCACCACTTCTTCGTTAAACGCGTTCAGATCTTCGCGTGACCCACCTCCACGTCCGACAATGACCACCTCTGCCTCTCCATGCTCATTGAGATCGCGGATACCAGCAGCGATCTCAATACCTGCCCCGACCCCTTGCACCTTCGTCGAACGGACAATGACGTGCGTATACGGACAACGTTGGTAGAGAATCGTTAGCATATCGTGAATAGCCGCACCGGTAAGCGCGGTCACAATGCCGATACAGCGCGGAAAGAACGGCAGCGGACGTTTACGCTCTGCAGCAAAAAGACCCTCTGCAGCTAATGCGGCTTTGAGTTGCTCAAGCGCGAGTTGTTGCGCTCCAACTCCGCGCGGCTCCATAACCGACACATACAACTGCAAGTCGCCACGCGCGGGGTACACACTGACACGCCCTCGGACAATGACTTCCAGCCCATCTTCAGGACGAAAACGCAGTAATCCGGCATAGCTGCGAAACATCACCGCTTTCATTTGGCACTCTTCATCTTTGAGCGTGAAATAGAGATGGCCGGATGAGGGCGCGCGGAAACTTGAGAGTTCTCCGACGACCCACACATCCTTGAATTCTTCTTCTAGCTGGTCACGGATCTGCGCGGTCAAATCGGAAATCGTCAAGACATTCGGACGATCAAGCCATGCCGGAATCGTAGACATGGCGTGCCTTGTAGCAGAGAGGTCAGCAAACGAACAAGGCCCTGACCGGATAGAAAGAAGGGGGAAGTGGGAAGAATGAATGGGAGAATGAGGGAATGGGAGAAACGGAGAATCGGAGAAGAATCATGATGAGGAGTTCTCCACTTCTCCTCGTCTCCGGTTCTCCGTTTCGTTTTTACTTAGTAGGGGTTGGGGTCGGCGCAGTCGCGACAGCAGTCTTTTTCTTATAGCTCTCCCATGATTTGAGGACTTGCATCGCACGATCAAGCTGTGGGTCTTTGCCGAGTTCGCCTTCTTTCACTTCCGGAGCTTTCTCAGCCTTGTCGGTCTTTTCGCCACTGCCCTCCTTGCTGGTCGGCTCTGAAGGCTCGCCAGAAGGGGTTGTATCTTTCTGCTCGTCAAACTCCGACTTATTCTTCTCGCCGGTACCATGAGTAGGTCGATCAAAATGACCGCGCAGGTTTTCCTCACGAACCTCACGTTGCGACCGCTCACCTTGGGCCACTGGTGCGTTATCCACGAGCACATCAGGCGTAATTCCCGTCACTTGAATCGAGCGTCCACTCGGCGTGAAATACATCGCTGTCGTTAACCGAAGTGCAGCGCCACTCTCCATTGGTAAAATCGTTTGTACCGAACCTTTACCGAAGGTCTTGGTTCCGACGACAACCGCGCGTCCATGATCTTGCAACGCGCCAGCGACGATCTCCGAAGCGCTCGCACTGCCACCGTTGACAATCACAACGAGTGGGACCTCTGTCTGTCCACCTTGGTGGGCAAAATACTTCTGCTTCTGGTTATCAAGACGGCCTTCGGTATAAACGATCAGCCCTGAATCAAGAAACGTATCAGACACTTTCACGGCCTGGCTGAGCAGTCCTCCTGGATCATTGCGCAAATCCACGACCAGGCCTTCGAGTTTGCCACTTTCCTGAGTCAATTTGCTCAATGCCGCATCCAGATCATTCCCAGTACGGTCTTGAAACTGAGTGATGCGCACATAGCCATAGCCCTTTTCTAGCGTCTTTGACTTCACGCTCTGAATTTTGATGACTTCACGCATCAAATGAAAATCGAGGAGTCGTGGCGTTCCCTCGCGGCGAAGAGAGATGGTAATTTTACTCCCCTTCGGGCCACGCATCTTCTTGACGGCATCAACGAGGCTCATGTCCTTCGTCAACTCACCTTCAATTTTTATGATTTGATCTCCGGCTTTGACCCCAGCACGATAGGCTGGCGTGTCTTCGATCGGAGCGACGACGGTCAACACTCCATCACGAACAGTGATCTCGATACCAAGGCCTCCAAAACTCCCTTCGGTATCGACTTGCAGTTCTTTGTACGACTCTGTCGTCAGATAGGAACTGTGTGGATCAAGCGCCGAGAGCATGCCGTTAATAGCGCCATCAACCAGCTTCTGGGTTCCGACTTCCTCGACATAATTTTTCTGTACAACCGCTAACACATTCGTAAACGCTTCCAGTCCCTCGTATGGATCTCGCGCTCCAGCAGAGACTTTCTGCAATCCTTGTCCGCCGAAGTAGCCAAGGCCAACCAACCCAATGCAAGCCAATACCCGACCAAGCGTTCCTTGTCGCCGTTGTCGCATAACACTCCCTGTTAAACCGAAGAGGTTTTCCTTTAATGTAATGAGCTTCTTGTTCTTTGTCACCTTAGCATACTTTTGTCGAGCCACGGTATGGGGCTTTGCCAGGGAGTCGTCAGGCAAGAATCTAAATTCTTGCTTCTGTGAGAACGACGAAGTCGCGGCGAGTGCCCATCATATCGTGCGGCACGGCTATGATCGTTAGGACCTTCGTTGACACTGAAATTGAAAATCATTATCATTTGACACTATGAGAACGCTAGCCGATCTTATTCCTTCGCAGGCTGGGCGAATCCAAGCCGTCACCGGTGTCGATGGACTTACCCAGCGACTCTCTGAATTGGGATTCACTCCTGGTCAATCAGTGCAAGTTGTGAGATTTGCACCGTTGGGAGATCCCATGCAGATACGGATTCGCGGCTTCAATATCGCGCTCCGACGTAATGAAGCCCAGCGTGTCATCCTTGATTCTGTATCATGAGAGGCATGAACACTCATGGCCGCAACGGCCTCTCCCCCTTCAATTCCCATTGGTGACCACCCCTCACCTCCATCGCTTTCTACTGAACGACGTTACCTCATTGCGGTTATTGGAAATCCCAATACTGGCAAGACAACGCTTTTCAACGCGCTCACTGGCTTGAGCCAGCACACCGGCAATTATCCTGGTGTCACGGTCGAAAGTGCGCTCGGCGAATTCACAGTTGACGGAGATCGGTTTCTCGCGGTCGATCTTCCTGGTACCTATTCGTTAGCGCCTCGTGCGCCAGACGAAATGCTCGCAGTCAGTGTGCTGTTCGGCTATGGCAAGGATATTCCTGCGCCAGATGCTGTGCTCTGCGTCTTAGATGCGACCAATCTGGATCGGAACCTCTATTTGCTCACGCAGGTTCTGGAAACAGGTCGACCGGTCGTTGTCGCCCTAACCATGATGGATATCGCCCAGAAGCAAGGGACACTCATTGATATCGAAGCATTGCAACAGCGCCTTGGTGTCCCAGTTGTACCGGTTCATGCCGCCAGACACGTCGGCTTGTCGGCTCTTCAACAAGCTTTACGGCACGTCGTTCAGGCATCAATCTCCTCGACTCCTCGCATTCAGTTTCCTGAAACATTCAGGCATGAAGTCGACACAGTCGAAGCAGCGCTTGTCAACGGACAGCATCGATTGCCGCGATTTCTCCTTGAGCGGCTGCTGATCGATGCTGGTGGGTCTATTGAACAGGAACTCATACGCCAGCTTGGCGATGATATCATTTCCCCCGTTCGTGCTGCACGGGAACGACTCACCTCGTCAGGGACCTCACTGCCACACATTGAAACCAATGCCCGCTATCAATGGATCACCGACATGATTACCACTGTTGTTCGCCAATCGTTGACCGCACCTCATCACACGTGGTCGGATCGCATTGACCAGATCGTCACGCATAAGGTTTGGGGGCTCCTGGTTTTTCTCGTCGCTATGGCCGTGACCTTTCAGTCGATTTTCTCTTGGGCGGCACCGTTGATGGAGATTATCGATGGTGTGTTTTCTGGCCTGGGAACAAGAATACAAACCCTCCTTCCGGAAGGCCCATTGCAGAGCCTCATCGTCGATGGCGTTATTGGCGGAGTTGGTGCAGTCATCACCTTTGTGCCGCAGATCGCTATTTTATTCGGCCTTATCGCGATTCTCGAAGACTCCGGCTACATGGCACGTGCGGCATTTTTGATGGATCGCATTATGGCCGGGTTTGGACTTTCGGGGCGTAGCTTCATCCCGTTACTGTCGTCGTTTGCCTGCGCTGTTCCTGGCATTATGTCGACACGCTCGATCGATAACCACCGCGATCGTATTGCCACGATTCTTATTGCTCCCTTGATGAGTTGCAGTGCACGTCTTCCGGTATACGTTCTTTTCATCTCGGCCTTTATCCCAAATCACACAGTCTGGGGTATTGTCGGCCTACAAGGGATAACACTATTTGTGATGTATACGCTCGGCCTGGTTGTCGCTCCGCCGGTCGCGTTGGTCCTGAAGCGTACATTTCTCCGCGGCGAAGCGGTGCCGTTTTTACTTGAGCTTCCGCCTTTCAAAATCCCGGCGTGGCGTGCCGTTCTCTTTCGCATGTATGACCGCAGTCTCGCGTTTCTTCGGCGTGCCGGAACGATTATCCTCGCAACCACGATCTTGATATGGGCCTTATCGTATTACCCTACTCAGCCTGCCCTGAAAGAGGAGTTTCAAGCTCGACGTGCCACTGCCACGCCAGAAGAGCAAGAACGACTCACGATCGAAGAAAGTGGAGAACGGCTCCGAAGAAGTTACCTTGGCCAAGCTGGGCATGCCATCGAACCACTCGTGCGCCCATTGGGCTGGGATTGGAAGATTGGCATGGCAACGCTTGCGAGTTTTCCCGCACGAGAAGTGATCATTGCCGCTCTCGGAACCATCTACAATCTTGGGAACGAGCAAAGCGAAGAAAGCGTAGAGCTGCGGAGCGCCATGCAAGCGGAACGTTGGCCAGACGGGCGACCGATATACACACCGATCGTTGCACTCTCGGTGATGATATTCTTCGCGCTGTGCTGTCAGTGTGGCGCAACGCTGGCAACGATCAAGCGCGAAACCGGCTCGTGGGGCTATGCCGCTTTTACGTTTGTCTACATGACCGGTTTGGCATACTTGGGTGCGTTAGTTGTGTATCAGGTTGGCAGTCGGATTTTCGTGTAAAGTCCAAAGTCCAAGGTCTAAGGTCAAAAGTTATTCTCGACGAACGACTTTTTTACTTTTTACGTATTACGCATCACTAATGACAGGATACATGGATACTCAAACATTGGCTGTTCTCGTTATTGTTGCCGTAGCTGCACTGTATGTGAGCCGCTCACTGTGGCCGACTCGCAAGCAAAAGTCCGGCTGCAGTTCCTGCCCGCAAAATCACAGTCGGGTGGATGATTATGCCTAACCAATGGAAAAAGCGAAATTAAAAATGAAGAATGACTAAGGGGGGAGGAGCGCAACTACTGTTTTCAGTTTCCCCATTCTGCATTTCTCATTGACTTTTAAGCGGACTTCGCTCTCCGGGCGTGTTGACACCATCCCACGGCATCCAATCGCCAAGATCCATGAGTCGACGTAATGACGCTTCAACCTTTGGCAAAGACCAGTCATTGAAGCCAACGTGATGGTGCACGATGCGTCCCTGACGGTCGATAATGAAGGTCTCCGGGTATCCCGTCACACCATATTTACGACCTATCTCACCGTTGACATCAAGCACAACCGGAAAAGTGAAGCCATTTTCTTGCATATACGGCAGGACAGTGCTGTTTCCATCAACATCCTGGCTCGCCGCGAGCATCACGAAATCCGTGCCCTTGAAACGACGATGAAGCGTTTCCATCGTCGGCATTTCTTTACGGCATGGCGGACACCAGGTGGTCCACACATTGAGCATCACCACCTTGCCTTTCAGTTGCGACAGACGCACCACTTGTCCTTGCGGGTCAGGCAAGACAAATTCTGGTGCTGGCTTTTTCGCTTCTGATGGTGAGCGGGCAAGTGTCGCCAGGAAGCCGAAGACAAGAACAATAACCCCAAGAACCAACCACCTCTTCACTACGATTTCTCCCGTGCTACTCGTGGCGTGCGAGACAAAGGTTTTGTTTCCGCCGCTAACGGTTCACTCCGTGTTAACATGACAGCGCCAATCGTCATGAGGACGAGGCTGATCATCTGCGCTTCAGACAGCCCAAACGCTAACGGTGGGTTAATACGCACGAATTCGATGCCAAAGCGCGCAACACTCGACAACAAGAGATACCCCCAGAACAACGACCCGACAGGTCGTTGGCGACCACGCATGACCCACAAGGCCGCAAAGATCAGTAAATAGGCAATGGTCTCGTAGAGTGCTGATGGATGGACACGCACCCCTGGTGGATAGTCCCAACCGATGATTGCCTTTGTATAAGCAACTCCCCAGGGCAATGTTGTCGGTGGTCCCCAGTCGCCATCACCAGCGAGATGGCAGCCAATGCGACCAATCCCGTGTCCGAGCGCGATAGCTGGCGCGACAGCATCCATGATTTCCAGCCAGCGAAACCCATAATGGCGGATACAAAGAGTGACACCAACGACACCACCAATAAGCCCACCGTACCACGTAAAACCTGCACCGGTGAGAATCAACGAGAGGGGATTGGAGAGAAACTCACTCCAATGCTCGGCAATGAAGAGCAGGCGTGCGCCTAAGAGTCCACCAACAGCGGCCCAGACAACGAGCGTAGAAGCAAACGCAGGATCTTTGCCTTGCTGTTCGAGTCCTTTGCCAACCGCCCATCCGGCAGAGAGAAACCCGAGGGCCATCATCACACCATAGCTGTACACGGTCAGCGGTCCGAGTTGAAAGAGTACTGGATACATAGTGGGGATAATACGCTATCCGTTGAGGAGGTTACAGGGGACGGGTTACAAGGAACAGATCAAGGCAAATTGTAAATTATCGCTTGTCTTATTTCCTGCCACCTGGTCCCTTTAACTTATCTTGTCCCCTTTCCTCTGTACCCTGTAACCAGTACCCTGTTTCTTAGTCATGCGAGCCGTCATTCAACGCGTCAGTGAAGCCAGTGTCCGAGTGGACAACCACATCATCGGCCAGGTCGGTCGTGGCCTGCTCGTCCTTCTTGGTATCTCAACCAGTGATACAAAGATCGAAGCAGAGTCTCTCAGCGAAAAGATCGTCAACCTCCGCATCTTTTCCGATGAGGCAGGAAAGTTTGCGTTCTCGGTGCAGGACGTACAAGGGGAGCTATTGGTTGTGTCGCAGTTCACGCTCTATGGTGATGCCCGTAAGGGTCGCCGCCCGTCATTTACCGATGCTGCGGGTATAGACTCTGCACTTCCTTTGTATGAGTATTTCGTTGAGTGTATAAAGCGTCACCGGGTTCGGGTTGCCACCGGACAATTCCAGGCAACGATGGCCGTGCAGTTAGTGAATGATGGGCCTGTGACTCTGATTCTTGATACCAGCGAGCGAAAATAAACTATGGCAAAAGCTGGCTTTTGGGCGATCGATCCCACGCGGAAGATTCATTTTGGTAAAGATGGGTGGTGGTACGCCAATGACGAACGTATTCAGAATCGCCGTATCAATGTCTTGTTTAGTCAACATCTGCGTAGAACCCCAGAAGGAGCCTACGAAATCGCCATTGGTTGGGACAAAGTCACCGTTGAGATTGAAGATACGCCGTATGTGATTACCCGGGTGATGGGCGATTCGACTCAGGGATTTACACTGCGGTTGAATGATGAGAGTGAAGAGCCACTGAATCCCACTACCCTATCGATCAGTCAGGAGAACGTTCTCTATTGTCGAGTCAAAAGTGGAGCAGAACCTGCTCGTTTTTCACGTCCCGCGTATTATCAACTGACAGATCACATGCAGGAGGATCAAAACCCAGGGACATTTTCCTTACAGGTCGGCAGCACGATATTTCCGGTGTCTCAGACTCCGAGACACTCAGACTTCTAAGCTCTCTCAGGTTTATCGGTTCGCATTTTAATCGTTGTTTTTTCCTATAGCCTACAGCCTGAAGCTTAAAGCCTTTTTCCCATGCACATTGTCTTTGTCGAACCCGAAATCCCTCCCAATACTGGCACTACCGCACGGTTATGCGCGGCAACGAATACGACGTTTCACCTCGTCGGTCCGTTAGGCTTTTCTCTCGAAAACCGCTACCTCAAACGTGCCGGACTCGATTATTGGCCGTATGTCGATGTCCATTCCTATCCCACGTGGAGTGACTTTCTCTCGCGTCGTCCCTCCGGCAGAATGATCGCGTTCTCTGCCAGAGCGACGGTCTCATATACACAAGCGCAATACACCGACAGTGATCTGTTAGTCTTTGGTAGTGAGACACGAGGGCTATCGACAGAGATTCGTACGCTGCTCGCTGACTCACTCTACACAATTCCAATGTCTGGCACGCACGTCCGCAGCCTGAATTTATCCAACGCGGCAGCAATTGTTTTGTACGAGGCGCTGAGACAACAGGGCAAGGTATAAAAGAAGGGGCCGTACGCACAGCGCACGCGACGGTCTCTCTGGTGATAACCCAAAGCGTACCAATCTCGTGTGGTTTGCTTTAGATTCTGGACGATTCAGCGAATAGTCCCAGTTGTTGCAGTTCAGCAATCACGTGCTCTTTATGTGTCGCTCCCCAATAGATGCGGTGACATCCTGGGCATTGATGAAACTCAGCTTGAGTCTGCCACACATACTCTGGCACTTGCTCTCGCACCGCCTCTTTTTTCACGGTTGTTAAAAGTTCGTTACACTCTCCACAACGAGTGAAAAGTCGCGTAAGGGAATCAAGGTGACAGGTTGCAATCACTTGCTTGATTTGGTCACGAAAACGATCGGCCTGAATAAAAACGAAAGGCGGCGCGTCTTTCTGTCGGAGCACGCGAGTGTCACGTGTCAAAATGATGCGACTCTGGCGACGCCCCTCTCGCATGAGGCCTTGAGGTGAAAGTTGGGGAAGATAAACAGTGTCGTAGCCGAGAATGCGCAACCACTTAGCAAGCCGACCTAACATGCGGTCGACGAGAAAACACGGCACATCGGTAGACGTGGAGGAACGCGTAGTCTCCGTCATAGTTTGGGCTCTAAAGGAAATTGAACCCCTATCCGATGACAGTAGAACAGGGGTCTGGAAGAAACAAGATACGGGAGTTGTATGAAGCGTCTTCTCGGCATTAGCATCGTTCTCTTTTGGCTGGTTATGGTAGGGCTGCTTATCCACCGAACGATGGCTGAATTTCGACTCACGTATCCTTCATCTGCTCCAGTGACACCAGTCCAGTCAGATACGCCACTCGCGGCGTATGATGGGTGGATGGGTATTTACCATCAAGACAAGAAAATCGGCTACTTTCACCGCTCCCTCGCATCTGCGGAGAATGGCTACCGCTGGCAAGAGCGCTCGCAAATGAAACTCAGAGTGATGAACACTGATCAAAACGTTCACACCGAAGTTCAAGCCAACATTGATCAGCAATATGCCTTACAAGACTTTTCTTTTCGTTTGGTCAGTTCAGGCGCGGTTTTCCAGGTGACCGGTGCAGTCCATAGCGATGGAGAAAACAAACGAGAATTACGCGGGCAAATCTCCACAGCAGGGAACTCTTCGCCATTCTCATTGCCGTTACAAGATCCACTCTATCTCCCGACCATCACGCAGCTCACGCTTCACGATACCACCCTGCAACTTGGGGAAGAACGACGCTATAGCATCTTTAACCCGCTTACGACCAAAACAGAAACGATCCAGGTTTCAGCCATTGGCCACGAAAACCTCTCCATCAAAGGGCGTTCCATAGCGACAACGAAGCTCGCGGAAAAGTTCGGCGAAACAACGGTCCATGCATGGATTGATCACGAAGGAAAAGTGGTCAAAGAAGAAGCCGCACTGGGCCTGACGCTCTTAGAGAGTGTTTTGAAAAAGGGATTGGTAAGCTTGAGGGATGAATACACTGCCGCGAGTTTATCCAACGGACCTGACCATGACCGAATGGACAC
>VGTJ01000134.1 GCA_016874775.1 Deltaproteobacteria bacterium | reverse complement strand
TCCACTACACCCGAAGTGATTCGAGACGCACTGGCGACGGTTTCTACCACACAAGTCCGGCAGTGGTGCCAGCAGCACCTGGGGCCGTCGCTCCAGGCCCAACGCCAACAGGCCTTCCGCCAGCTCACGCTAGCGGAAGAAAAGCAGGTCCACTTTCAACAGGCAGCGTGAGGCGTCTTTGCACCAGGCCAGTCCGGTACCATTGCGCCGCCAGTCACTCCCGGTGTGACGCCAATGGGGACACCAGCCCCGTCTGAGGCTGGAGGTGAGGCTGCGGATTCAGCCAGCGTCACGACAGTCAAAGAATATAGCTTCCGTCCGAGTGAACGTCTCCCCGAGGTCAAAGGCCTTGCCGGTTACAAGGCCCTTGAGGGGAATACTGTCCGCTTTGCCCTCAACGTCTGGGCGGGCTGGGGACCGATCATTCTTGCAAATGGCGGCTTCAAACCGGGGAAGGTCTGGAAGACTCCCGACGGGAAAGACTTCAAAGTCGAACTCGTACTGATCGATAACCCTGTCGCGATGCGCGATGCCTACGCTGTTGGGGAGGTCCACATTGGCTGGGCCACACTCGATATGGTCCCCTTGTTCATGGAAGGCTTCGTCGATTCCAGCGGCAAGCCGCGTGACAGCCGCGTCATGCCACGCATCTATCAGCAGGTTGACTGGTCCAGCGGCGGTGACGGCATTGTCGTGCGTGAGAATATCAAAACCGTTGCTGACCTGCGTGGAAAAAAATTAGTGCTCGCGCAAAACTCTCCCTCACATTACTTTGCGTTAAACATGCTGGTCTCCGGTGGTGTCCAACCAGCCGAAGTCCAGATGGTCTTCACTGACGACGCGTTCCAAGCGGCGGCAGCATTCAACGCGCAGAAAGATATTGCCGGCGCGGTTTCCTGGGCACCAGATATCTACAACCTCGAAAAGATTCGCGGCAATCGCATGCTCGTCACAACCGCAACGGCGAACAAATTGATTGCGGATGTGTGGTTCGCACGTGCCGATTTCGCCAAAGACCATCCTGGCATTATTGAAGGACTCGTCCGTGGCATTTTTGATGCGATGCAAGAGTTGAAGAGTGAGGATGCCAAGAAGCGCTTAGCTGAATTTATGGCCCAGGGGTACAACATCCCGGCAACCGAAGCGTTCAATATGCTCGGCGATGCGCACAACACCAACTGGGGCGAGAACCATCAGTTTTTCCTCAATCAAAACAACCCGACCAATTTCGAGCGCGTCTGGAATCAAGCGTATTATTTGTACCGCCGCATTCGCTCGATTACCCACCAACCGGTGCCATTTGACCAGGTGATGGATTTCTCGATCATTGAGAAGCTCGGCAAAGAGCCAAAGTACGCCGCACAAAAAGATGAGTATCAGATCAAACTCGCACCAACGACTGTCGGCGATATTCGTGGTGAGTCAGACGAAATTCTTACTAATACCATCGTCATTCACTTCTACCCGAACAGTTGGGATCTGTTTAAGAAGGTGACAAAGGAAGCAGATGGCAAGAAAGTCGATGAGCTGTACGACCCGCGGGTAGATTTCGTCCTCGAAGAGGTCGGGCGGTTAGTCGGGCAATTTGGTGCCGCGCGAGTGATCATCGAAGGGCACACTGATAGTTCGATGAAGGGTCAAGTTCCAGCCTCAGTCGTCAAGGAGCTCTCGATGCATCGCGCCAACGCGGTCAAAGAAGCGTTAGTCCGCAAGTTCAAACTCAATCCCAACCAGTTTGCCGTTGATGGGGTGGGCTGGGATCGTCCGATCGATCGCAATGATGCAGAGAACCATGCCAAAAACCGCCGCGTAGAGGTACGGATTTTCTCAGCAGAGAAACAGTAACGGAACCATTCGAATCTGACGGAGTTGTCAGCCTGAGCGTAGCGAAGGACCTCGTTTTCTGAGAGCTGCTTCGACCTCTGGCCTCAGAATGACACAAACTACAAGACATCAAAGAAACAACGATGGGAACCCAACCTCCCGTTTCTTTCTCCCTCTTCGCCCTCCGCAAAGAGGCTCCGCAATGGCAGGCGTGGCTCTTCGGGACGATGTGTATTCTTCTCTGTTTGGCGCTCTGGTGGTTCGTCACCCGCGGTGAATCTGAAGAGCTCATCCTCAGCTACACTATTCTTCCGAGTCCAGGGGAAACATTGGCTTCGTTTTCCAGCCTCTGGTTTGACCGAGCGTTGACACGCAATCTGCTAGCGACATTATGGCGTGTCATACTGGGATTTGGACTTGCCACAATTATAGGCGTTCCGCTCGGCGTCCTGTGTGGTTGCTTCTCGCGCATCAATGCCTTCTTTGCCCCCCTGGCCATCTTTGGCCGCAACATCCCAGTTGCTGCACTGATTCCCCTGACTTTCTCTTTTTTTGGCATCGGCGAGTTTCAGAAGGTGATGTTCATTTTTATTGCGACCGTAGCCTTTGTCTTGTCAGATACTGCTCGCGCCATCATGGACGTTAGCAATCAATACATTGACACAGCTTACACTCTCGGTGCGAGTCGCTGGCAAACAATCATAAAAGTACTGGTACCGCTGGCGATGCCTAGTGTCTTCAATTCTTTGCGTTTGTTATTTGGTCTCGCCTTCGGATACATCATGCTTGGCGAGCTCGTGACTATTGGTGATACGGGTGGGTTAGGGCACTTGATTAATCTCTCGATGCGTCGAGGGCCCCGAGAGCATATCCTCCTGATTCTTATTCTCATTCCAGTTGTCGCTCTGCTGATTGACCGTTTATTATTCTGGATACAGAAGGAGTTGTTTCCTCATCGATACGGAGGAAGCGGAGTGCTCAACAAGGCCTTGAGAAGTCTGTTACATGCGTGGGAAGATATGATCAACATGTTTCGTCGCCAGCCCGCTTCGGCCACAGCCATATCATCATCACCCACGCACACGGAGACAAAGTCGTGAGCCAGGAAGACCCCAGCTCTGCGGTTCACTCGCAAACGCCTCCTTCGCATACCATTGGTATGAGCGAAGTGCTGGAGCACGTCCGCACCCCAGCAGAGATCGGACTTGCAATGATTGTCGAATTTCGTGGAGTCACGAAGATCTACAACATTGGCCAGCCCAATGCGTTTACCGCGATTAAGAATGTATCTTTTGTGGTCGAAGACCTGCATGAAAAAGGTGAGTTCGTCTGCATTCTTGGTCCGAGCGGATGTGGGAAAAGTACGATTCTCCGCTTGATAGCTGGGCTTGAGCCCCAACATCCCGCCACGATTGGCGACGTACTTGTCCAGGGGCAGGCCGTGGTCGGACCGGGTGCAGATCGTGGTATGGTTTTTCAAGACTACACTAGCTTTGATCATCGCACGGTGCTGGAGAACGTCACTTTCGGTTTGGAATGCCAAGGGGTGCCTCGCAAACAGCGGGAAGAGCTGGGGAAAGAATGGATTCAGCGGGTCGGCCTGAACGTTAAATCCGACCACAGTAAGTATCCGCATGAACTCTCAGGGGGCATGCGGCAACGGGTGGCAATTGCACGAACCTTGATTTTGCGACCACGGATTATTCTGATGGACGAACCGTTCGGCGCACTTGATCCGCACACGCGCATGAGTATGCAGGATTTGCTGTTGGCCTTGTGGCGTGAGGTACAAGCGACGGTATTCTTTATTACCCACTCGATTGAGGAAGCGGTCTTTCTTGGTGATCGTGTGTATGTCATGAGCAATTCCCCAGGAACGATCCTCCAGGAATTGACGATTCAGCCTTCAGATCGACCGTCAAAGGAGATGCAACGCGACCCGAAGTTTCAAGAGACGGTTTATCATTTACGCGATTTGATTAGTCAGATGGAAGAGAGTCGTCGCGCGGCTACGTAGACGATGCGGAGTGAGTTGTGGGCTTTGTTCGCTATTTAACTGCAGCTTTTAAAAATCGTTGGAATCTTCTTGCGCTCTTTGGCTCGCTCGGCTTCGCCACTCTCAGTGGTGCTCCCGATGTCTTTATTCCGCTCATCTTGGCTGCAGAATTGACCTATGTAGGATTGCTGGGGGCAAACTCGAAATTTCAGCGTTATGTTGATGCGCAAGCCGCAAAAGCCACACGCGAGCAAGGAACCACCAACGCCGATCAAATACTCCAACGTCTGATGAATGCACTACCAGACAGTATGCGACAGCGGTTTGAGACCCTACGCCGACGCTGTCTGGAGTTACGACAAATCGCGATGGAACTCAAAGATCCGACGCTGGTGAAGTCTCCCGGTACTTCTCCCAGTCTTCAAACCGATAATCCGCTCGAAGAGATGCAATTCGCTGGCTTGGATCGGCTCTTGTGGATTGACTTGCGTTTACTGTTTTCTCAGTATGCGCTGGATCGTTTTCTCATGCGCACTAGTGACGATCAGATTCAAAAAGATATTAGCCGCCTAGAAGGACAATTGAATGGCGTCCCAGCCAACAGCGAAGATCCACAACAACAGAAAATCCGTAAAACCCTCGAAGACAATCTCGCCACTAGCAAAGCGCGCTTAGCTAACCTACAGAAAGCGCGCGCACAATCGAGAAATCGTGCGGCTAGAAATTGATCGTCTGGAAAACAAAATCCAATCTCTGAGTGAATTAGCCATTAACCGTCATGAGCCCGACTTCATCTCCGGTCAAGTCGATCAAGTAGTGACCAGTATGGTCCAGACCGAAAAGACCATGAACGATTTACAGTTCGCTACAGGCTTAGAAGTCAACGATGACACCGTCCCTGAATTACTGCGGCGAGAGACAACGATGGTGAGGCAGTAAGAGGAGCGTGCCGTACTTGATCAATTGCCACGCTAGCTGTGCTATAGTGCATGGTCAAAAGAACTCAACACGTAAATAGGTAAAACGTCATGCGTAAGAAAAAGAGCAGGCCTTTTACGTATTCCCCGTCACGTTTTCCACATCGGGAGGCTCGCCATGTTCACAACCAGTACTAGTGAAGTAAAGCAGCCAACTGACTACTCGTTTCGTCGCGTGACGGTTGATTTAACGAGTGGTCAGATTCGGCAAGACCTGCTTCCTTGCCGTGACCTTGATGACTTTCTTGGTGGCATTTCGCGCTCGCTCCGTTTTCTTGGCGATTATACAGTCCAAGATGCGTTTGCGCCGAGTTCACCATTGGTGATGAATCTCGGAACGTTCTCTGGAACTGAACTCATGACCGGGTTACGCACGTTTTTCTCTGCGTACAGCCCGCTAAAGGTAGCAAAGAATGGCCGTCCGCTTGCCATGTGGTCTGCAGGCTCAGATAAGTTCGGCACCAAAGTGCTGGCCACCGGAATCGATGAAATCGTGTTCGTTGGTCGTGCAGCTCATCCCGTGTATTTGCTTCTCCAGAAAGAAGAAACAGGAAAACTGCGAATCTCCTTAGAAGACGCTAATGACCTGCGTGGGAAGACGACGCATGACAAGATCATGACTCTGGCTGGACGGTACGAAGACGCGCACGCCGCCGCCATCGGACCGACCGGTGAACACTGGCAGACAAACTATTACGGCGCCATTGCCCTCAGCACCGTCAATCAACTGCGCTCTGGAGACTGCAAGCCGCGCTTCGCTGGCCGAGGCGGCATGGGCAGCATTATGGGCTCGAAGAACTTGCTCGCAATCGTCGCCCAAGCACCAGATGTCTATCGCGGCAAAGCAACCCCTGCCCTCCTCGAAGCCAATAAAGAAATCAGCCGGGGCCCAGGCTCACGTAATTATCGCGATCCACATAAAGGTAATGGCCTCGGCGGCACCTGGCGTAACATTGCTGGACTTCACCCGCTTGGCGCTCTTCCCGAAATGAACTTCTGGTCACCCGGGACAGACCAGGCGGTTGCCTTGTATCGTAAATCCTTTGCAGAGAACGGTCACTACATCGTCAAAGACGAGCCCTGTTTCAAATGTGGCATTGCCTGCCACAAGAATGTGTACGCTGCCGTAGAAGAGGAAGGCAAACGAAAACCAGGGAAGTTCTACGCAAAGTTTGATTATGAGCCATTGGATTTGCTAACCGCAAATCTTGGTATCTACGACCAGCACCATGCACTCGAGATTGTGGAACTCGTTGATCAGGTAGGCCTCGATTCCATTAGCCTGGGTGTCACTCTGGGTTATATTATGGAATATAACCAGCGTCATCCAGAGCAACCCGTTATCGACGGCCTCACTTTCGGAGACTTTCATGGCGCGTATCGCGTGATTCAGCGCTTGGCGGCAGGGGAACTTCCTGAAGTGGGGCATGGCGTCAAGGCGTTATCTGAACAACTTGGGGAAACAGCCTATGCGATGCACTGCAAAGGATTGGAGTTACCTGCGTATCTCCCAGAGACCAACCCTGGCTACCCATTTGCTATCGCTGGCGGTCACATGTCGATGCGGACCTTCTTGCTGTTGGTATTCGACGGCAAAACAGACATAGACTATTGGTTCAATGCAATTACCGAACCTGGTCGGGGGTACTATTACACTCGCGATGACGTTCTCGGATTGTGTAAGTTTGCTGGTACGCCGGAGAAAGTCATCGAGCCAGTGTTCAAAGACTTTTACGGCTTGACCATCACGCGTGAGGACCTGGTACATGCAGTTCAGCGAGCGAACCTACGCGGCCTGCTGCTCGAACGAAAACAAGGAACAACGGCAGACGATTATGTGTTACCGGAGCGGGTGTATACCCAAAACCCGAACGTGAAACTCCCACATTTCATTACACCCGAGTTCTGGCGAGAATTGCGACAACGGGTACTCACCGCGTTCGACTCGCAAATAACACACTACGGGTTACAATAGCGTTTCCCGACTCCGGGTTCTCAACACCGTATGACTCAACACCGCACTCTTCACCTCCGAGGTACGCGGCGCCTATTACGGGCCATCGCCTTTGACCTCGATAGTACGCTTACTCGACCCTATTTAGACTTCACCCGTCTCCGTAAACAGCTCAGTCTGCCAGAAGGAGATATTCTCCAGTGGCTTGAAAGCCTAGCGCCTCAACAGCGACACAACGCAACACAGATTATCGAAGCGTTTGAACAAGATGGCGTCGAGAACGTGACGTGGAATGACGGTGCACAAGAAACCGTAGAGACAGTCCGTGCGATGGGATTGCCAATAGCGATTGTGACACGCAATAGCCGCGCCTCACTACTGGCAGTGTGCGAACGACTTGCAATCGTCGTCGATCAACTCGTCGCACGGGAGGATGCGCCGCCGAAACCGCACCCGGCATGCCTCCATTACACGGCAGAAAAATTGGTCGTCCCTATCGAGCAACTCTTGATGGTCGGAGACTACCGTCATGATACCGATGCTGGTCAAGCCGCAGGAGCGATGACCGTACTCTTAACCAATGGCAAGACCCCTGCGTGGACCGTCACCGCAGACCTGGTTATTGATCGCTTACCAGAACTCCTCAGGCATATCGAATAAAGAATCCATCAGCGATATGCCGGCTTTTTCTCACTCTTGGTTTTACGCTCTTAGGAGCGTCGGTGATGAGAAACAGTAGCGGTCTCAACAGTACGTGGAGTCGTCAGCCGAGGGGCAAGCGTTTCTTTTATGTACAACAATAGGACAGATGACACACAAGCACTATGCACCGTAATGAATAGCCACCGGGCTGTGTTCTCCCCCACCAGTACCCAACATCCACCAAACAACCCGAGGACTAGTGCCAAATAATACAGCACCCCCATGAGTCCTCCTTTGCATCGAGTCCTAAGTTTGCCGGCCAATTACAGGTATGTCTCAAGAAGGGGTATCGGTAAGATGCCTGGTTTCTTTAAACAGTTTTTTCTCTCTGTCAAAGGGAGTCTCTGTCAAACTATAGAGAAACTTGTGAAAGCGGCCAGGCAACAACCTCTTGGTGACGAGAGAAATGCAGTAAGGGCATTCCCTCAGGCAACCGAATATCAAGTGGTGTCGTCATCGTGTTCTCCTCAATGGTCGCCTCGGCAAGTTGTAACGGCCAGGGCGGATGGTCAATTTCACCGCGATAGATGTGTTGTTGCGCGTCTACAGTGTACAGGCAGTATCGTTCCGTGAGCCAATATTCGAGAGATCCTTTGTGTGCCTGAAATACCCCACTCGTTGGGCGATAGTGTCCACGGAATGTCGCTGCGGGAGCCCTGCGGTGAATACGGTGGCTGGAGTACACGACCCCCTCACTGTTCGTTTGACACGACATGCGGGCGTAAAAGTATGGCAACAGATACCAACGACGCGCAATGGCTACGGCAATCGGATTTGCCGCTTCGAGGCTAAAAAACCAGACGCCGGGTTTGTCCTCTGTACTCACATACGTCCTCACATTCAGTTCAGGAAACGCGGAAAGCCAGGGCACCGGCGGAAGCAAGCGTGGACGAATACCACTCATACGAAACGGCACAATCGCGATCCACGCCTGCCCGTCATAGGTATCGATTTGTAACCCACCAGGAATGAGCGGGCGCAGTTGTTCTACTGCCACCGGCCAGTGAGCAAAAACCAAGTCGTGCCAGACTTGCCGCATCAGCCACGGTGTCCGTGGTGCAGGCCATGCGCGATGGTCTGATTGATTACGCGTGGCGCGGCCTTTCCTGCTCCACAGGCATTGAGTCTGGTCGCGCGCCTTGCTTCCATCCACGATCCAGCGATCGCTGCCGATGCTGCATCATACGCTCGTCTTCATCCCACAGTTGCTCATACAAACGTAGATACGACTCTCCTAAGACTTTCGCTTTATCTGGCGAGAGAGATGAAGGCGCATAGAACTCAACCTTGATATCAGTCACATGTTGACTAACCGGGCTGAGGCAGGTGAGCACCCCATTACCAGTCCCTTGTCCTCCAACGGTACGGCTCCAATAACGAAGGTTCGGCATATCCATCTCAATCGTAATCACAGCTTCCCGTTTCGCCTCCGCGGGACGAAGCGTAGCCTGCGCACGCCAGCCTTCTGGTGTTTGTTCAAGCAATTGAATCGCGGCAAACGATTTGCGGTGGAGCCACGGTAAGTGTTCCCAGTCGAGCACGTTTTCCCAGATGCGTTCCAGTGATGCCTGAATCGTGCGACGATAGGTCGCTAAAAGTTTCAGCGTATGGTCATTCATCGTGTTCCACCCTTCTCCTGTTGACTGACACCTGAGTACCGACTCCTTGCCTACAACTTTCCCGGTCCTGGCGCTTTCGCCCAGCCTTCAGACAGCGGTACGAAATAGAACATCTCAACTCGACGCGATTTGAACTTCCACTCACCGTTTACTTTCTCATACTCGTCATGCAAGCGACCAGCCCCAATGAGGCTCTCATCCCCTCGCGTTGCACGATTCTCCAGCGAGCAGATACCAGTCGCCCGGGTGCCGTCAATTTTGATCACGTGATTGGTGAAGAATGGTTTGACCCGCAACGGCCAGGTACTATTATAAAACTCTTTGAGACGTTGATGCCCTGTGATGACACCTCTTCCCAGTGAACTGAAATCAACCGAGCCATCAGCAGTAAACAGGTTCGCCATGCGATCAGCATCTTGGGCTTCAATCGCTAACCCATATTGGTAGGTAAGTTCTTTGATTTTCTCCCGGTCCCACAGTTCCTGCACCATCTCTTCGAGTTTCATCGTGCCCTCCTTTCACCGTTTCCTCAGTGCACCTCTTCACCCTTCCCGCTAGCGTGCTACGACCAGTTGCTCACCCACATCCTGTTTCTCGACCCGAGGAATGATCTTCTTGGCCGCATCAATAAACAGCCAGACAAACGAGGAGAAGAGTGCCAAGAGTCCAGCAAACTGCAAGGCAAATTCCCAGCCAAGGTGCTCAGCAATATACGGAGTCAACACCGGCGCAACCGCACCGCCGATTTGCGTCGCGGTTACCGTCACACCGTACACCGTGCCCGAATGCGCACCTGCTATATCAATCACCGTCCCCACTCCAGCCGCGCCAGCAAAATAGAGAAACCCATCGCCTAGGGATAACATGATAACGGCAGTATATGGATTCTCGGCATGAGCGCCAAGGTATAAGCAAACTGCGGCTAAAAACAATCCACTCACGGCAACTGCCCGTCGCCCCCATGTTACCCCGTAGCGCTTGGCCAGCGCATCAGAACATTTTCCACCAATAGGCCCTAGAATGGTGAGGGCAATGAAGGGACCCGTTGTCAGCCATCCACCTTGCATAATTGAAAAGCCACGAACGTTGACCAGATACAGGTAAAACCACGACTGATAGATATACACACCATAGCCAAAGCCAAAGTTCGCAAGCATCAAGAGCCACACGTTGGGGTGGGTGAAAATTGCGCGCCACGGCGTCGGTTGTTGCTCCAGCGTCTGGCTGTCGCTCCGAATCCGCTGTAATTCTAGCGGTGAGACTCGCGGATGATCTTCGGGCCGGTCGGTTGCAAAGTAGTACCACAGGACGGCAACGATCAGGCCGACGAAACCAAAAACATAAAATGCTGGCCGCCATCCATAGTGCACCATGATCCATGACACAACTGGTGGCGCGAGTCCGTAACCGATACCAATCGACCCTAATACCAATCCACCCGCGAATGCACGTTCGTTTGGTGCCATCCAACTCGCCACTGCACGAGTAGAATTCGGATACGCCGCCCCCTCCCCCATACCAACAAGAAAACGCACGACCATAAACGAGCCTAATGGACCGATCAGCCCTGCCAGCCACCAGGAGCCAGCAACCGCAGTCACTGCGGTAAACGCTGACCACCACACCACAGCAAGCGTCAACATCCAGCGCGGTCCCACCCGATCACCGAGCCAGCCTCCCGGGACATGAAACAGTGCATAACCAGCAGTGAATACGGTATACAACAACCCCATCTGCACATTCGACAATCCATATTCCGGCATGATCTGCTGGGCAGCCACCGAGAAGTTGACCGCATCCATGCTGCGCACTACGCTGATCGCCACGAGGAACCACAAAATGGTCCAACGTGTCCGTGTTTCCATGAACCCCTCCTTTTGTGCGCGAATTGTACGCGCAACGATACCACATGGGTAGGGGCAGTATGGCCCAGCGACCAGCAAGAAGGTGATTACCGAGGAAAAGTGCCCCAGTCCTACCGCGCTGGGTGCTGGCCCTCTTCTGCTGCGCAACCAGCAGTCAACCGCGGAGAACTGTTGGAGAAAAAGCAGTGCCTGTTTTTCGGGCAACATTTGCGCCCACGGATCTTTTCGTTGTGTCGCTCAACTCCTGAAAAATTAACGACTTCGATGAATCGCGGGGAAACATTCATACTTGGTCCATCTCTTGCTCAGACTTGTTTCCCATACGAGGTGTCAGCAAGAGTTCACAATCTTGTCACTAAAGCGACACAAAACACAGTTAAGGTGACTGAAAGAAGGATTTTCGTCACGTAAGTGACAGCACGAACACGCAGTTTTGCTTGTGTCCTCCAGGCAGCTGCCTTACTGTAGCGGAGGTAAACAATGACAAAGGAGACCGCGAATCTAGTGAAGGAAACTGGAATGAGTCAGAAGTCTGCAGACCTCACGCAAGTGTACAAAACTTTAGCGTTTGATCTACCAATGGCCAGTGTGCGTTGGGTGTCCGGCACAACCACTGACAAAGAAACCACGCTGGCGTTGTGGAGTGGGTACGATGCTGGTGTCCGTTTGGCAACATCGACCATAGACTCTTTATACCGTTCTCAATCTCTCAGTGAGATTGTTGGAGGTACGGTCAACCAGATGTTGCGTATCCAACAGCTTACCAATGCAGCAAGCAAGTTTTTCATGACCGGTCTGCTGCAGCCGCCGACGTTACGAGCCACCCCAGTGGAACGACCTATGAGTACGCAAACGGACACGATCAGCAGTGGCATGACACCGACCCAGGCGCGAACGGCACCGCGGCGGCCTCGGCAACGAAAAGTCCGCCCCCCAGAACCTGTACTGGCATCAGCACTTCCGCCTCCTCAGCATAGCGAACTCCAGGCTGCTGCCTAGCCGCTTCGCGGATTCTTCCCGTTCGCAGTGAACGGGGATAGCGTCGACCGCCGACCTTACCTCGATAACTCGTCGCTACGGCAACTCATTGTTCAAACTCGAGCAGACAGGGTGTGATGGACATAGCCATCGAACCGAGTCGTTTCACAATGCCTTTTCTCATCCAGGAGTATGAAAATATGTTGGATCTTCTCCAAGAAGTTTCTACGTCGTGGCTCAATAGCTCGACTCTCGTCCTCGACGGTTTACGCCGGGGCATGATGGAGCCCTATCCCGTCCATGAAGACCCGCCTGGCGTGACACCCTATGAAGTCATCGCTGAAAATGGCAAAGCTCGATTGCGCTACTATCGCGCGGTCGGTAGACCACAGGCGACACCACTGCTGATCGTTTATGCCCTCATCAAACGGCCTTACATTCTTGATCTGCAGCCCGGTTCAAGCCTCATCGAAGCGCTAACCAAGCAAGGGTTCGAGGTCTATCTGACCGATTGGCAACCACCAATGCGGGCCGACGCCTGGCGAGGGTTTGATGCCTATGTCAATCAAGACCTGCACAACAGCGTGAAAGCAGTGCAGGCTCACAGTGGCGCAAAGAAGATCTCGCTGATGGGCTACTGCTTTGGCGGGCTGCTCAGCACGGTCTACACTGCTCTGCATCCAGAGACGGTCAAGAACTTTATTCCACTGACGGTCCCGTATGATCTGGGCAAACAGGATATTCCGCTTTCTCAATTGACGACAAGCATTGACCCAGAACTCGTTGTGAGTGCCTATGGCAATTGTCCGGCGTGGATGATGAAGTTGAATTTTACTTCGATGTCTCCTGTGCACCACCTCTTCAACAAGCACGTGAGTTTGTATCGCAATAAAGAGCGTGCTGGCTTTGCTGACACCTTTGCCCTTTTCGAGCGCTGGATGAATAGTGACGTTCCCTTAGCGGGGCAGATTTTTCGAGAATTGACGAAAGAGCTGTTTCAACAAAACTTACTTGCGCAGGGGAGATTCGGTGTTGGTGGACAGCGGGTCGATATGAAGAATATCTCCTGTCCGGTGCTCAATATCGTTGGCGAGTTCGATGATGTCGTGCACCCACAGGCAAGTCTCCCCCTTGTTGATGCGACCAGCAGTCGCGACAAGCAAACCTTGCTGTTCCCAGCAGGCCATCTGGGTGTGATCGTGAGCAGCAGTGCCCACAAGAAACTCTGGCCACAGGTTGTGACCTGGCTCAAGGAGCGCGATCGACCGGCAGCGCGCCGACGCACTGTGCCTGTCGCGGTATCAACGAGCGTCGATACTGCGGTATTGCAGTAACTCTGGAGAGACGCCCCGGCGGGGCGCCTCTCCAATAGCCTGCTATCCCTTTGCCTTCTTTAACGCGGCCTCTTCTTCTTCAATAACGGCCTTGAAGGACGGCCTCCCATGTACCGCCGCAACATAGCGCGCGAGCTTGGGCCAGCGCTGGGCATCAACCGTCACGCCCGCATGCCGAAGGTTCACAAACTGCGTTGCCACTCCGATATCACCCAAAGTGAAACTGTTACCAACCAAGGTCGTGCGGTCACCAAGGGCCCCTTCGAGATAGTCGAACAGTGGAGGAAGCTTCTCGGCAACGGCCTTTTGCACCACCGTTTCATCACCCTGCTGCTTGAAAAATAACGGCATGACAATCCGCTGACGAAAGATCTCTGGCCCCACGACAGGAGCGAGCCCACCATCGCCATATTCCTCAAACCACAGCGCCTGCGCATAAGCAGCAGGAGCAGCTGGTATCAAGGAGGGTTGCGGATTAGTCTTCTCAACGTACGCACAGATGACAGAAGAATCCGCCAATGTCACACTACCGTCCTGAAAAGCTGGAATCTTGCCCAGTGGGCTGAGTTTCCGGTATTCCGGTCCCGCAGTAAACGGATTCACCGCTTCTAGCTTATAGGGAATGCTTTTCTCAGCTAAAAATACCCGCACTTTCCTCACAAAGGGAGAAATATTCGCTCCGTATACAGAGATCATCACGCAACTCCTTCCTGGTGTACCCCGCTTGCAAAAGTTACCGACGATTGCTAGCAGAGGACAACTTGTTTAGTCTGAATAAAGAAGTGGTCTCTTGTAGGCAGGTGTTATGACACAGCAACAAGTTGGAAGCGAGTCCCTTTCCAAACACCCGAGTCACACCGTCCAACCGCAGTTCCAAATGCAACCTTTTACGTCCCCTTCCGTTCTCTCCCCTACAGACAAGGCCTTATGTCCGATCCGCATCCGCCGAGCGAGAAAGAGAAACCCAAGATGATTCTCAGTCTCACGACAGCCTATCCAGATTACCTCTACCAACTGACCAGTCTGCTCTGTAGTCCGGTTTACCACGGAAGAGAAGTGCAACGCGGAACCGGACAACCGGTGCTTCTCATTCCTGGCTTCTTTACTGGCGACTGGATGATGACATTGATGGCGGGCTGGCTGAATCGCCTGGGCTATCAAGCCTACTTTTCTGGAATTCACTGGAATGTCGACTGTCCAAACTTCACCTCAGAGTTGCTCGGTTGGCGGATCAACCAAATCGCTCAAGAGACAGGACACCCGCTGACGGTTGTGGGGCACAGCCTCGGTGGAATGCTCGCACGTTCTCTCAGTATCAATTTTCCTGAGCATGTGAGTCACGCCGTCGCTATCGGCTCACCTGTCGACGGCACTCTACGCGTGAACCCCCTTGTGCCATTTACTTTTCGGGTACTACAGACCGTTCGTTCGCGACGGAAAACGACCTCTCCCTCATGTGGCAGCCACAAATGTAGTTGTCAGTTCGCCCAGACCGTGACATCGTCCCTCCCCGAAGGACGCAAGTTCACGTCGATTTTCTCTAAGCAAGATGAAGTCGTCCATTGGCGAGCATGCATTGATCCCCAGGCAACAAACCTCGAAGTACCTGGCCGCCACATTAGCTTGGTCGTCAATGCTGCGGTCTATCGGCTGCTCGCAGAGCTTCTCGCGGCCCCTGTACCAGAAATGCGAAAAGTACGGCGACGCCCTTCCCGTCGCTCAGGAGAGAATTCATGGCAACCCTCTACTGTATGAAGTGTGGACAAAAGCTGCCCGTCCCTTTTCACTGCGGGCAACCGATGCATAAGGAAAAAGTCAACGACAAGGAAAAATTAGTTTGCTGGATGGGGCCAACGTGTGGGGAGCAGGACATTCCCCATCACTGTGGGAAACCGATGACGGTCAGGGGGTGAGGGCGCGCGGCTGGTGGATTGTCGATAGTAGCTTGGGAAGACCGAGAATTCCTCTGCTCTCTCATCGACAATCCGCAAAGAAAAAAATCACGATCCTTTTACCAACTGCTGCGCCAGTTCGTTCTTAGCAACTACTTTCTTGGAATATACATTCACATCCCACAAGGCTTCGTGCAACCCGTCTTTGTCTTTATAAGAGAGCTTGACCCAGTAATTCCCGGACGGACGGAACACGTTGAAGAACTGACTGAGTCGCTCCATCATCAGGTCTTGCTGTGATGGTAAGCCAGCCTCCCAATTTTCGGTACTATCCCATTTATTGCCGGCACGACCGTCATCGTCGGATTTCTTCTGAATGTTGGAGACGATACTGAATGCATTGTCAGACTCTTTAAATGCCTTGACCAATTGAATCGCTTGTTGCTCCTTCTGCACGATCGCTTCGTTCTTGCCACACCCCCCCATCAATGCACTACTGATCACAATTGCCCATAGGGCCAAGGAAACTGACCTCAACTGACGCATACGACCCATCCTCCATTTCTCATAATATATGTGTCTACGCTGCGAAACGCATACTGCCCCACAGCGGGGAGATATTACAATGAATGCAACACTTGGTCTACGTTCACGTTGCTCAGCACCAAGTGAGAATACTGCGCACTGATTCCTGGACAAAAATTTGCAAAATAGTCACCTTTGTGACAAAAAGAGGGCAGACACGTCACTCGTCTTTACACAGTGTATGGCTCGCACCCCAGTATTGAATGTCATCACGCTCCGCCGTCTCAAAGCCCTGCCGTGGGCCACGGACCATCAGCTCGAAAAACTCCTGCCACACTTCATCCTGCAACACATCGAACGACAAACTTCTTTATTCAGTGAAGGTGAATCATCGCAATCGCTCTACCTCCTCATTGCTGGCGCGGTCAAGCTGTCACTGCGGAGTAGCCAGGGAGAGGAAGAGATTCTGGTGAGTCTTATCGCTCCGGGAGAGTTCTTTGGTATTACGTCACTCATGACTGGAATGACGCGTGGATTTCATGGGGAAGCGTTTAGCGACTGCTGGGTCGCGGTCATCCAACCCGAGCAGTTTATCAGTACACTTCTGGGAATTCCGTTTAGTAGTTTCAGCGCGCTCATGAGCAGTACGGTCAGCCGCTGGGAAGATCTGCTCTACCGCTACACGCGTTTCCAAGGGCTCAACCTCCCACAGCGACTCGCACTCGCCCTGCTAGAACTTGCCCGCAAATTCGGTGTCCAGGATGCCCGTGGAGTCATTTTAATTCTGCAACTGACGCATGAAGACCTGGCTAATCTGGTGGGAGCCTCACGACAAAAAGTGACAGAGCATTTGAAAGATCTCGAACGACAGGAGGCAATCCTGCGAGACGGACGCCGCTTGATTGTCGTCCCGGAGAAGCTACAGGAAATAGCTGGAGTAGGTATTTAATAGAAGCCTGAACGAGGGAGCAAACTGCGACAAGCTCAGCATCAACGGCGTCCGGAGTCACTCGTTACTATTCTCCGCTCGTCCTGAGCTTGTCAGAGGGCGAGCGGAGTGACGTGGCAGCTTATTCGCTGCAATCTGTCTTTTGCTTACGCCGCCTTTTTCTCATGCTTCTCATCGATCTGCCAGAAGCGGCGAGCGAGAGCAAGGGAACTTTCTACTGCCTGGGTGGTCAGGTTGCGTTGCGCCTCAAACACTGGCGCAAGTGGGGTTTCTTTTGCCCATGCCGTTGCTTTGGTATTCCACTCAAGCGCTTTCTCTACCCACTCTTCGCTGGCATTGATGTACTGCGTGGCGGTCTCTTTCCACGAGTTACAGAGCGGTGCGTTCACTTCGCTTAATAACTTCACAAACGGGGTATTCGCAGCGTTAGTGAAGAGCTTCTCAAATGGGTTATTGACGTGGGTGCTTGCTGCCATATTTCGATCCTCCTCTGAGTTTTCGGCAGCGAAGATCGCTACCGTCAGAAGAGATGCTAACTCTTATCGCTAACTTTTGCAAGCAATAAAAAGCCACGGCTGTCACCCAGGTGACCGATTCTGCCGATTTACGAGGGTTCGCTTGTTTCATTGATTTTGCGGAACGAGCGGTACATGTCGATCAGCATCTCACGTTGACGCGCAGAGAGGTACGGGTCACGCATCACCGCTTTGATCACATCGCTCTCTTCCATGTCTTCGGGATCGAGAATCCCGGCTTGCGCATACAATGTCTCTGCCGACATACGTAGACCTTTGGAAATCGACTGCAAGATCATACTACTCGGCATACGCAACCCTCGCTCGATTTGACTGAGGTAGGGATTCGAGATGCCGCACATATCGGCCAGTTGACGGATCGAGAGTTGCGCTAACTCTCGCTGACGGCGGATGAATTCTCCCAAGCTAACATACGGGTCGGGTTTTTTTGTACTCATAGGTTGTGTGCTAACGCACTCCGCTAGTAAGAGCAAGCGGCAAGTCGCTAGCCATGAGAAGAACCTCGTGACCCGTACGGCTTGAAACCGATAAACAATTCCCGTCACCTTATGCCCCGTTCGTGCTGAGCTTGGCGAAGTACGAACACACTCCAGCACCTCGTTTGCCAGAACGTTGATATGCATCCCTGCTGAATTTTCCCATCAAACTTTTTCGCCAACCGGTCGATAACAAAAATACCGACATCGTGAGAAGAGACCGTTCTCACGGGGGCGCGGTAGCGACGGGGTGGTCACATGCGTCTCTCATTTTGTTGATCGTCGCTGGCCAAGAACGGGGTGGCTGTGTTCCCAGATGAAAAATCTCCTCCGTTTAGGGGATTTGGCTTTTCATATTCTCGGCCTATCCTGGTATTCTGTGTAAGTGCGGTGGAACGACAATGGAATGATCATAAGAAGGACCAGTTATGTTGTACTCATCCACGAAAATCACACCTTTTCCCCTTCTCCTTTCTCATCCACTACGCAACCTGGTTTGCCTCTTTTTCTTGACCCTCTCTGCCTGCGCAGCTCAGCCGCCCCTATCACGCCGAGTAGCAGGACGGTGTTACCACCATCCCGCCCTCTCAGAACGCAGCGTGCGACTTTCACCGCACTGCGCTCAAGCCTTGCAAACATTCGGTGACGAATGCGGCTTCACAACCGATATTCCTT
>VGTJ01000133.1 GCA_016874775.1 Deltaproteobacteria bacterium | reverse complement strand
CAAGAGGGCGGGGGGGGGGGAATTTCGGATTGCTGAATTCGGATTGCGGATGAGCAAGCTTGCGCCGGAAACGCTACGCTTATTCCGGCCTACTTGGCTTGTCTTCCAACAAATTGACGGGCTTTTAGTTTTCGGTCTAAATGCACCGTACCATAAGGGGGAAAGATTGTGCCAAATGCTGATTTCGATGTGATTGTTGTTGGTGCGGGCAATGCCGCGCTCACTGCCGCCCTTGCTGCTCGGGCCGAAGGAGCACGCGTCGTGGTTGTCGAGAAAGCCTCACAAAAGTTGCGTGGTGGCAACACGCGCTTCTCTGGTGGGTTGTTCCGCTGTACCTACGCTGACCTGGAAGATTTGATTCCTATTGTTCGGTCGCATGATAACCCTGACACCGTCGTTGCTGATCCATACCCACGTGAAACATATCTACGCGATTTAGAGCGTGTCGCTGGCGGACGCAACGATCAGGAGTTGAGCACAACGTTGGTTGATCAGTCGTATGACACCGTACGCTGGATGGCTGATCTTGGCGTACCGTGGGAATTCAACCGTGCCGTGGGTGCAGTCACCGTTCCTGGCGCGGCAAAAGTCAAGTTGCCACTCGGTGGTGCACTTCGTGTGAAAGGTGAAGGCGTTATTCTTTCATCAGCTCTCTTCCGTATCGCAGAGGAAGCGGGAGTTTCAGTTCTCTACGAAACTCAAGCGTTACGCCTCGCCACTGCCAACGATGGCCGCGTCACTGGTCTTGAAGTACGTGGCCCCGAAGGTCTCAATCTCCTGAACTGTCGAGCGTTGGTTCTTGGCAGCGGTGGGTTTCAAGCCAATCCCGAAATGCGCACCGCCTACCTTGGTCCTGCGTGGAGTCTGGTGAAAGTGCGCGGCACACGCTTTAACACCGGAGAGATGACACGTGAAGCATTAGCCAGAGGGGCGCAAAGTTACGGCGAATGGGCAGGATGCCATGCAACACCGATCGATGCCGACGCACCGATCTATGGCGAGTTACGCTTGACCGATAAAACTAACCGCCTGTCCTATCCCTTCTCGGTAATGGTGAATCTCGATGGTGAACGTTTCGTCGACGAGGGAGAAGATTTCAATCTCTACACCTACGCCAAGATGGGCCGGATCATTCTGCAGCAGCGCAGTGCGACCGTTTTTCAGATTTTTGACCAGAAAACCGTTCCTTTATTGGAAACGCGTTACAATACCGGCTCACCGGTGACCGCAGATACACTGGCAGATTTGGTTGACTATATCGACGCGCGGTATCGCTCGTTGAACATCCGTAAAGCCACGATGTTGAAGACGTTAGAAGAGTATAATGCTGCCGTTGCCGACGGTGTGTTTAATCCCGATGTGCTCGATGGCAAACATACGAACGGCCTGAAACCGGAAAAGACCAACTGGGCCATACGACTCGACCAACCACCCTTCTGCGCGTATCCCGTGTCATTGGGGATTACCTTTACTTTCGGAGGCATTCGCATCGACACCAATGCGCAAGTCGTTGACTATTTAGAACGTCCAATTCCCGGCTTATTCGCGACTGGAGAGATCACTGGCGGTTTCTTTTACTCTAACTATCCGGCTGGAGCAGGGTTGATGCGCGGTGCGGTATTTGGACGCATCGCAGGGCAGCATGCGTCGATGTTGGCGCGGGGGTTGTGAACTCTTCACAGTAGCCACGTGGAGTTGTCATGCTGAACGCAGCAAGGAATCCCGCTGAGAGACCCTTCTCTGCGTTCAGGGTGACACTCTCGCAGTACCAACCTCGTGCTCTTTAGAAGAAAGAAATGCTCTCATGAACCTCACCGAACAACTTTGTCACATCATCACTGCAACAACATTCGAGACCCTCCCTACCACGGTCGTCGATGTCGCGAAACGAATTATCCTTGACGGGATTGCCGTTGCCGTTGCGGGAGCAGGTGAAGACGGGCCGCGCATTCTTGCTGACCACCTCAAAAGCCAGGGAGCGAAAGACGTCGCCACTGTGCTGGGCCAAGGGTTCAAGACCTCGCCGGTGTCAGCAGCGTATGTGAACGGCGTGTCGATGCACGTGCTCGACTACGAGCCAATGTGGAGTCCGCCAACGCATGCGACTTCTCCAACCCTACCGGCAGTCTTAGCTCTTGCTGAAAGCACGAAAGCAAATGGACAAGGAGTCATTGCCGCCTTCGTCAAAGGCTGCGAGATCCAGGGACGCATTCGCCTCGCCTCACAGCAGAATGCACCGGGTCACTTAAAGTATCATCCACCAGGCATTGTCGGAGTCATGGGCTCAGCCGTCGCTTCAGCGCATCTTCTCGGGCTCGACACACAACAACTTCGTAACGCTCTTGGTATTGCGGCCTCTCGTGCCGGGGGTTTAATGGCGAATGTCGGCACCATGACCAAAGCAACGCATTGTGGCTGGGCCGGATCCGCCGGACTTGATGCGGCGCTATTGGCGCAACGTGGATTTACCGGGAATACAGAGATCTTTGAGGCTGCCAACGGTTTTACGGATGTGTTCTTTGGCAACACCTTTGATGTTCCAGCGCTACTCGCCTTTGGGCGTCCGTATCGCTTGGTTGATCCGGGATTCGCGATCAAGATGTTCCCAAGTCAGTATGCCACACATTTTGCCATTACGGCTGCGCTTGCAGTTCGCCCGCAGGTCGGCAACCCTTCGCGCATTCGTGCTGTCCACATCACAATGCCGGTGATGCCGTACGTGAATCGCCCTGCGCCTCGCACCGGGCTCGATGGCAAATTTAGCTTTCAATACACCACTGCTGTAGCGTTACTTGATGGTGAGGTCACCGTGGGTTCTTTCTCTGACGGACGTCGCTTTCGTGCCGATATGGCCGCATTGCTCCCCACCATTACGGTTATTCAGTCTCCCGAGATTCCTGATGTCATGGAGAAGATGTGGGTGGATGTGACCGTTGCGCTGGTAGATGGACGCCAAGAGACCGCCACATGCCGTGGACCAAAAGGCTTCTGGGGAACTCCGCTCTCTCGCGAGGAACATTTAGTGAAAGTACGTGACTGTCTAGCAACGCGCCTCGACCCTAGTGCCGTTGCGCGTTGTATTGAGTTGGTCGAAAATCTACAGAGTCTTGACACAAACGGAGTTCACGAATTAATTTCGCTGGCAGGCTGCTTTAGCTGCTGAAGAAGATCCCAGCGTGCGCACGGCGCACGCTACTCAACTCACCGCAAAGAAAAAGGAGGAACGATGGCTCGTGTACCATATCTCGATCGTGATCAATTGCCCGAAATGGAGCGTGACATCTTCGATAATCTCCTCGCGCAACGCGGGAGTATCGGCAACATCTTTCGCACTGTCGCGCATAGTCCGCTGTTACTGCGGCGGATGTTGTATTTCAGTGATGGCTTGCGCAATCGCACGCGTCTGGATCCTCGACTACGCGAGTTAGCTATTCTTACCGTTGGTCGCCTGACCAATGCTGAGTACGAATATGTGCATCATCAACGGCTGGCAAAGAGTGTGGGGGTACGACAAGAGCAACTCGACCGCTTAGCGGCATGGGAAACAGATCCGACATTCAATGAACAAGAACGTGCCGTAATTCGCTACGCGACCGAAGTGACACAAAATGTGAAAGTTGCCGACGCTACGTTTGATGCGTTACGTCAGTTTCTGGATAACGAACAAATCGTTGAGCTGACACTCAACACCGGCTTCTACAATATGGTCGTACGCTTTCTGGTGCCGATGCAGGTGGAACTGGAACCGGACGCGAGAAAACATTAGGAAGGCTATAGGCTTCAGGCTTTAGGCTTTAGGGAAGAAAGAAGGCTGAAGGAGGAAGGGAAAAAATTCAGGAGACTCATTTTACGTGTTTCTGCTTTATTCTTACTTCGTCTCTCTAGAGCCTAGTAGTCAGTCCATTTAATTTTGAGGGATAGGTTTTCGTCATGCCCGCGCAGGCGGGCATCCAGGGAAATTGAGCATTGGCCTGTGGTTAAGCCTCCTGGATTCCCGCTTTCGCGGGAATGACGTCCCTTGAGGTATCCGTCAAAATTTTCTGGACTGACTACTAGCACCCAGCGCCCAGAGCCAATATTTGTCTTCCCTTTAGCCTATAGCCTGTTTTAGAAACGATACGTATACCGCACCTTAATTCGCCCTTCACGCAGGATTGGTCGCAAGTCCCCTCCAGCACCACGCCAGTTGTGGTTATAGACCAGAAAAACTTCGTTCCCAGGCTCGATGATCCAGCGAAAGCGCGAGTTCAGCCCTAACACTTCGGACACCGTGTCATACTGCACGAAATTGAACCAGGACACATCAGGATTCAAAGCCAGGCTCAATCGCATCCGTAGCAAACGAACAACGAAATTTCCTTCCGGTAAGCGGATGTCGTTCTGCTGGTATTCTGCACTGAGAAAGAGCGCAGGTCCGGGGCGGAAATCTAACCGCGCTTGCCACTCGTCGCGTTTGCCACGGTAGAAATCTCCCCACTCATAACTCAAGCGCACCGAGAACGGGCGCTTATCCGCACTGCGAAAGATGGCCCGGTGGCGACGAAATGCATACCCTCCCGCAGGGATCACGACTCCATCACTGATGGTGAAGGGTTCGACAAGTCGTTCAAAAGTCTCCTGGGTACGAAAATTGAAAGAATCGCCGCTTTCAAACCGCCAATCGCAAGAAAAATTGACATTACGGGTGAGCAATTGGCCAGAATCAGGATTGGCCAAATAGTTGCCGTCAAACGCACAGGCAATTTGCCGCGTTCTCCAGCGCTTGGGACGTGGAGCGGCTTCAAGATACCAGCCAAAGCGACGAATACCTTTACGCGGGACGAATCCCATCGTTGCGTCGAACTGCTTCTGTACCTCGCGATACGAGCCGAAGATCGTCCACGTGTCGTTCGGCAAATTGACCTGATTCCCCCAGGCAAGGTTCTTTGTCGTGCCAGGAATATAGCTTTTCAAAAAAAACCCAGAGAAGGTGAGATTTTTCTCACGCAAAAACCGCGAGGTACTGTAGAGAAAATCTCCACCGACAAGCCCGCTAGCGGTGCCCCGCGAGGGATCGCGGCGTGTGGCAATAAAGCCAATCGAAGATTTCTCTCCGATGTCGCGCTTGACACGCATGACAGTGAAATTCTCGTCAGCAATCGGGCGGCGTTTCTCGGTCTGCACGTTGAGTAAACCAACACGATAGTCACCAATCCGACCACTCAGCTTTGCACCACCAAGGAGATCGACTTGCTTACCGTCATCGGCGATGCCGATGCGGCGACTGAAAAACGGGATTATGACCAACGGTCCTGATGTCGAGGTCAAATCGTTCACCGCAAAATTCCCCGCATCTTCTAAAAAGAATTGCCGTTTCTCGGGGAAGAAAAGCGGAAATCGCGTTAGATTGACTTGCGACTCATCAATCTCGGTCTCGGCAAAATCCGTGTTCGCCGTCAGGCTCAGCGTCAAACTCGGAGTGATATTATAAAATGCGTCAAGCCCAGGTTTCAGCACTGTGGCACCGCGCTTGACCGCCGTGGTGATAAACGGCGAGACGTCCAAGCCGATACCAGGATCGATCCTTTCCAACCCTCTGAGTCGTCCAGCCACCGAGACACGGGAAAAGTCGAGGTTCTGTCGATACCCACTCCACACGACCTCTTCGTTGCGTCGCTTGATAATCCGCTGGATATTGAACCCCCACTCGGTTTGCCCGGTCACGAAACTCAGCGTCTGAAACGGAATCGCGATCTCTGCAGTCCATCCCTGCGCAGAACGCCGCGTCCGCGCATACCAAATACCATTCCAATCGAGATTACGGTCTTGCCCTTCATCAGTAATGATCCAATCGAACCGTGCACCAGCAGAATTGACTTGAAATGCAAAAGCGTTACGACGATCGAGAAACGTGTCGAACAACACCGAGATACGGTCATCAGCGCCAAGGTCGGCATCACGATCATAGCGCGAGGTGACGATTGCCTCGGGTTGGGAGTCGAAACAGATCACACCAATGTAGAGGCGCGCACGCGAGTACAGCACCCGCACCTCAGTACGCTCGGAGGCTGGAGCGCCTTCGGTCGGTTCTCGTTGTCGTAGCGAATCAGTGACCTCAGCTTGCTGCCAGGGGGGCTCATCGAGAGCACCATCAATCGTAATCTGGGCTTCGGTATACGTCACGCGCACTTCGGGTGGATCACTAGTGGAAGCGTATAGCGGCATCGTCCCAGCACAGACAAGCACTGCCGCGATGAGGGTTCGGATAAACACAGAACGCATGAGGAGATAATAGCAGAACGGAGAGGCGCGCCGATTTATCGCACTGGCTCAATACAAGCCGGCAGATCGTTTCGTGGCGAGTTCACGAGTTGTGAAACTTCGTAGGCGACCATCTCTGTGTCAACATATGGCACCAACAATGGCAACAGCTTTTGCGGACCATCAACCGAGCGGTCGAGCCACAACGCTTCTCCCGTACGCGGTAAGATCACCGGCATGCGGTTGTGAATCGTTGCCATCAGGGAGTTCGGGGTAGTGGTAATGATCGTACACGAGTGGATCGTTTCATCTTTTGGTGACGTCCAGGTTTCCCACAATCCCGCGAAACCAAACGGCTGGTGTGATTTCAACGCAATAAACATCGGCGTTTTTTTCTTTCCTGCAGCTCTCCATTCATAGAAACCATCGGCAATGACCAGGCAGCGACGCTTTTGCAACGCGCGCTTAAAGCTCGGTTTCTCGGCTAATGTTTCAGCACGCGCATTGATCATACGACTTCCGATGGCTTCGTCCTTTGCCCATGAGGGAATCAACCCCCAACGGAGGAAGCCCGCACGATGCTCTTTTCCATCGCTCATCACACTAAGGGCGGGCTGCGAAGGGGCGATATTGTAGTGAGGCGTCAACGGAAAGTTGGCCATGCGAAAGGAAAATCGCTCTTCTATCTGGCTGCCGTCGGTTGTGAGAGTAAATCGTCCGCACATGATCTCTGTCTTTACCTCGTGGCCTGTAATGGCATATGTATAGCGAAAGCAGCGGTGGGAAGGAATCCAGCACACATGCAATATCGAACCCTGGGCCGGACTGGCCTTGAAGTCAGCACGATCAGCATGGGCACGTGGAAGTCGTTTGATGTCCGCGGCCCGAAAGAGGTCGAACGTGTCCATTCACTAGTGACTGAAGCACTGCGCTGTGGCGTCAATCTTTTTGATACTGCCCCTATGTACGGGACCGCCGAAGATGTCCTTGGTGAAGTGCTCAAAGGGCGGCGCAAAAGTGTCGTCGTCGCCACCAAAGTCCTCGCCTATGATCAATGTTCAGCACGCAAATTGATCGAACAATCGTTCCGTAAGCTCCAGGTCGACGTCGTTGACCTGATGCAGATTCACAACATGTCAGCCTGGCAAGAGGTCACCCCAATCCTCGAAGAATACCAAGCGAAAGGACGTATTCGCTTCCTCGGTATCACTGACTATCGCACCAGTATGTTTCCTGAGATGATGCAGGCGATGCGCACCGAGAAGTTTGACACCATTCAGATTCCCTACAATCTCGGTGATCGGGAAGCAGAAAAAGAGATTATCCCGCTGGCGAGGCAACTCAACCTCGGCGTACTCGTCATGACGCCAATCGCCCCCATCTTTGACCGCAACAAATTGTTACAGCCGTTGGAACGTCAGGACCTCTCCTTTCTCAGCCGTTATGGAGTCGCCACTCCAGGCCAGGCCCTATTAAAGTACGCCCTGGCGAATCCAGACGTCACCTCTCTGCTCCCTGCCACCTCCCGTCTTGAACGGGTCACAGAAAACGCGCAAAGTGCTGATGGGCCGGTATTGTCTCACGACGTACGCCGTCGCTTAGAAGGGATGCTGTCATGATTGAACTCTACGATCTCGTAGGTGCCTATAATCTTCGTTTCAGTCCGTTTTGTTGGCGCAGCAAGGCTGTCCTGGCCTACAAAAAAATCCCCTATACGACCGTGCCGATCCGTTTCTCTGACAAAGCCAAACTGGCCTTCTCCGGACAAGATCGAGTGCCGGTGATCAAAGACGACGGCAAGAGCATCTCCGATTCGTGGACCATTGCGGAGTATCTTGAGGAAACGCGACCAGACCCGAAAATCTTCCCTGGCCTCGGCTTGAAAGAGGCCTGTCGTTTCTTCAACCTCTATGTCGACCGCACGGTTCACACGGCGTTATTCCCGGTCGTCGTGACTGACATTTTCGAGTGCGTTGATCCGATCGATCGCGACTACTTTCGTAAGTCGCGTGAGGAGCGGCTCGGCATGAAACTGGAAACCGCCGCAGCCAAGCGTCCAGAATTTCGGGCACGGATGCGCGCCGTGATAGGAGATTTAAACCTCGCAATTGCCGGGCAAGACTATTTCTTCGGCACAATGAGTTATGCCGACCTCTGCCTGTTCGGTTCGTTCAAGTGGATCACCTCGGTCAGCCGCGAGCCGTTTCTTGAAGCAACACCGTCTCTGAAAAATTGGTTTCAACGGATGGAAAAACAGTTAGCAATCTAAATCGATCTGATTCAGAAACACCATCGATCGGTGAAAAGGAGGGACCCATGGACCACAAACAAGTTGTTACGGAGCGACTAGCGGCACTGGGTATTTCGCTCAGCGCGCAGGAGATCGATCTGCTCGCGAAAGCGCACGCAAGTCTGCAGAAGTGGGAAACCATCGTACAAAAAATGTTACAACCTGAATCCGAACCGGCGGTAACATTTCATGCAAAGGTGGAGGGCTAATCATGGCACAAACATCTGCCCAATTGGCCTATCTCTCGCTAGCTGAGGTTTCCAACTTGCTGGCGAAACGCGAACTCTCGCCGGTCGAAGTGACGCAAGCCATGCTCGACCGCATCACCGCCCTCGATTCGCGCTTGCACTCCTACTACACCGTGTTCTCTGCCGAAGCTCTCCGCGCGGCGCGTGAAGCTGAAGCGCAAATCAAAGCCGGAAAGTACCTCGGTCCCATGCACGGCGTGCCGGTCGCCATCAAAGACATCTATGAATCTGGCCCAACCACCTGCGGCTCGAAACTACGCAAAGACTATGTCGCCAAAGACGACTGCACGTCCGTCAAAAAACTCAAACAAGCGGGTAGCATTGTGCTCGGGAAACTGGCGACCTACGAATTTGCGCTTGGGTTACCGACCTTAGCCTCACATTTCCAGCCTGCACGTAATCCGTGGAATACCGACATCGATCCAGGTGGTTCGAGCAGTGGCTCAGGAGCAGCGGTTGCCGCAGGGCTCGCATATGGTGCGATGGGCAGTGACACAGGCGGATCGATTCGCTGGCCAGCGTTTTGTTGTAGCATTGTCGGTATGAAGGCGACGTATGGTCGTGTCAGTCGCGCCGGAGTATTTCCGCTGTCGTGGAACTTGGATCACACTGGACCGATGACACGAACAGTGAGGGACTGTGCTTTGATGTTACAAGCTTGTGCTGGTTATGATCCGCTTGACCCGGCATCGGCTAATGAACCAGTGCCAGACTACAGTGCGAAACTCGGCCACGACATCAAAGGCATGCGCATCGGCATTCCGCGCAACTTGTTCATGGCTAATTGTGATAAGGAAATTTTGGCCTCCTTCGAAAAAGCCGTGACGCAGATGTCGACACTGGGCGCGAAAGTGACAGATGTGGAGTCAATTTCGTTCGGCGATCTCTGGGCATTCTTCTGGCCGACGCTGGCAGCGGATGCGGCGGCGTACCACCTGGAAGACATGAAGAAACGGCCCAACGATTACAACCCAGATTTGCGTTTGACATTAGCTATGGGCTCGTTAGTCAGCGCCACCGGCTATTTACAAGCGCAACGTGTACGCGATCAGTTGCGTCGCGAAATGCTCAAGCAGTTAGAAGCGATCGATCTCTTCATGTTACCGACAACCGGATTTTTACCGGGACGGATTCGTGCGCAGCCAGCCGAAGGGATGTTTATCTCTGAGGAGAACTTCTCGATCTATACGCCGATTTTCAATGTCACCGGTTTCCCTGCACTGTCAGTGCCGTGCGGGTTTAGTGCCAGTGGCTTGCCGATTGGTTTTCAACTGGCTGGGAAACCATTTGATGAGACGACCGTGTTTCAGGCTGGATATGCGTATGAGCAAGCGGCGGGGTGGTATAAGCAGCATCCAGCCCTTTGAGTCAATCTGAGGCGGAAAGAACTTGAAGTCCCCTCTCCCTTGCAGGGAGAGGGCTAGGGTGAGGGTAGAAAGCTAAAGGGTAAGATAGTCTATTGCCGTCTTTCCCGAACCTCACCCCTACAATGACTGGAGAGGGGAACCCGAAGTTTGCAAACGGTTCCTTCTCAATTCGCAATTCCCATAATCTGCATTCGCCAACCCCTAACCCCCTTCCCCGTTACTTCAACACCGCCCTCGCCAACTGCTCAATCTCCTTCACCGCGTCCGAAGTCTCACTCTGCGTGAGCCAAATCGTACAATGGTCAACACCAGCTTTGGCGAGCGCATCAATTTCTTCGCGATTGCGATAGCCTCCAGGCCAGCCGAAGGCCAAGACTTGAATCGATTTGGGATCGCGGCCAGCCTTCTCAGCCAGATGATTCAATGTTTGTCGACCTTCTTTGATCTGCTCAATCTCGGCACGCACCGGCATCCAGCCATTGCCCCAGTCAACCACCCGCTGGAAGACATTCTTCGCTGTGCCACCCATAAATATTGGCGGATGCGGTTTCTGATGCGGTTTAGGAAAGGAACGCACGGCGGGAAAGTTGTAATACTTCCCTTGATATGAAGATTCGTCCTTGGTCCACAATTCCTTCATCGCCATGATACCTTCCTTGGTCTGCGTCCAGCGATGAGCGAAATCACCGCCCATGATCTCAGTCTCTTCTTTCAACCATCCGGCACCGATACCAAAGATAAAGCGTCCACCAGAAAGACGATCAAGTGTCGCGACTTCTTTCGCCAGTAACAACGGGTTACGTTCAGGAATCAAGCAGATACCAGTGCCAAGCTGAATGGTCTTGGTCGCACCTGAAACATGCGCCAAGGCAACAAACGGGTCCATAATCCGACCATAGGCATCAGGAATAATGCCATCAGCTGAACCCGGATACGGCACTGAGGTCTTGAGCGGAATGATTGGATGCTCCGGCACCCAGAACGACGCAAAGCCGAGTTCCTCAGCGCGCTTGGCTAGTACTGCCGGATCAGCGGAATTATCGATCGCAAATTCGAACACACCGATTTTCATGGAAGCCTCCTTGTGTAGAACGTGGTACGTGTTGCGTGATACGTGGGACTAGGACTAGTTTTTCTGTTTTACAAGCCCCAAGCCTCTAGCCCCTAGTCCCAAAAGTTCCAACTTTAAACTTATTCCATGGGCACCGCGCCAAACTTTTCATAATACTCCACCCAGGCGCGGCGAACATTCTTATCAAGCGAGTCTTTCACCAATGAATAAATGTCCTGCATAGTCAGAATCGCTACAGTCTTGATGCCTAGCCCCTTATCCATTGCTTGCACAGCGCTCTGGGTGCCTGCATTCTGCGCATCGCCCATCAGCTCTTGTCGATCAACCGCGATTACCATGCCAGAGAGTGTATACTGCCTAAGCAAACGAATCTTCTCCAAAGCTTCATACTTTGCTTGTCCGGTCGTGATTACGTCATCGACCAGTAAAATACCGCCCCCTTGGACAAACTTCTCTGCCCCGACAATCAACTTGCCAGCATCGCCAGCTTGCGTTGCCTCTCCATGCGCTTTCTCTTCTTTACGGTCGTAGAGGTAACACGTGTTCTTATTGAACTGCTCATACAGACCTTCACACGTCAATGCGCACAGATTGATGCCTTTATAGGCTGGGCCAAAGACATACTGGAAATCTTTCAACACCCCGTTCCTCACGCCGTCGAATGCAGCAGCGCTGTAGCCCTTCTTGAGAATTGCCAAACTCTCACCGTCAGTAAGCGAACCAATTGAGGCAAACGTCGGACTCATGCGACCACTCTTCAGCTTGAAGAACGAGTTCGCATCCTTGGCAATCTTCAAGGCATCTTTTTTTAATAATAAGTCGAGGAATTCACGTTTGTAGTTCATTGTACTTTAAGTCCAAAGTCCAAGGTCTAAAGTCCAAAGTCCGCCCTTTGGGGCTTGGGGCTAGAGGCTTGGGGCTTGTGAAACAGAAAAACTAGTCCCAAGTCCCCAGCCCCTAGCCCCTAAAGTGCGGCATCACTTTCTTCGCAAACAACTCCATACTCCGCAGGACCTTCTCATGCGGCACCATCCCACCGGGATTGAACCAACAAATCACCCGCCCCATACCGAATTCTTGCTGAAACTCCTTCAGCCGTTCCACGCAGGCTTCTGGCGTTTCGAACACCGCCATTACTTCCCGCATCTGATCGTAGGTCATGCTGCGTACCCGTTCCATCACTTCCTTGAGGCGACCTTCGAGCACTGGACCAGCCATCGCATAGATGGACGCTACCTGCGCGAGAAAGTGGCGAATACTCGGTTCGAGGTCGTGCCTCATCTGCTCATGGTTTTCACCAACATACAGCGGCATCAATAGTGTCACATCCTCACCACTTGTGTCGGGATGTCCAGCCGCTTTGCGCTCTTGATGATAGATGGGTAACAACTCACGAATCTTGCGAAACGGATTGACCTGCGCGGCAACAAAGATGGGTTCTCCCATACGCCCAAACTGCTCAAACGACTCCTTACTATTGGCTGCGAGTCGGATCGGTGGATGTGGTTGTTGTACAGGTCTAGGAATCACCGAGATATTTTCCACCTGCCAGAATTTCCCCTGATACGAACAGCGCTCGTGTGTCCAGATGTGGCGGATAAGATCTAACCCCTCCATCATCCGCTCACGACTTTCGGCTTGCTTGAGACCAAAACCAGAGAAGTGTGTCGGAATCGACCCACGCCCGATACCAAACTCCACCCGTCCATTGCTGATGACATCCAAAGTGGCAATTTCCTCAGCGACTCGCACAGGATGTGAGAGCGACAACAAGATCACCGCAATTCCTAATCGAAGATTCGTGGTTCGTTCAGCCACAGCAGACAAAAGCAACAACGGCGCCGGAATACTCGAAAGATTAGGATTGAAATGCTGCTCCACCGGCCACACCGACTCAAAGCCAAGAGTTTCAGCACAAACGCATTGTTCAATCGTATCGCGGTAGCGTTGCACCGGCGACTGCGATGGTGAGCAAGGAAGTTGGTAATGTAAACCGAATTTCATAAGCGGCCCCTCCTCCCTTACTCCCGTCGGTCGCTACGCCTCCATAGCCCTTTCTCAGGTCCCCTCTCCTTTCACCTACTTGTGGTCAACGTCTGTCCGGTCCCCTCTCCCTCGTAGGGAGAGGGCTAGGGTGAGGGTGAAAAAGCTAGGCAACAAACGAAGCTCAACGACAACTAACCTCAGAGTAAGGTACAAGGCCTTTTCGCCGATTCAGGGAAGGTTTGCAAGAGCAACAAAAGCAACGTAGGCCGGGATAAGGCCAAAGGCCGTTCCTGATGAGGCGTTTCGTGAAGAACTCGAAACACACCTCTCATTGCTCAAGCGGCAAGGTGTAATCGATGTCTGGCACGATCGCAAGATTACGGCTGGGCAAGAATGGGCCAATGCCATTGATGAAAACCTTGAAGCCGCACATCTTATCTTGCTGTTGGTGAGTGCAGACTTTCTTGCCTCAGACTACTGCTACGATAGAGAAATGAAAACTGCCCTGAAACGCCACGATGATGGAACGGCATGTGTTGTTCCAATTATTACTCGTCCGGTTGATTGGAGTGGGGCGTTATTCGGGAAACTCCAAGCCTTACCGAAAGATGCAAGACCCGTTACCACCTGGACAAACCGTGATGAAGCATGGGTCAATGTCGCGCAAGGCATTCGACAGACGGTGGAGAAGTTGAGGAAGCGGTAGAACGTGCGTATGGCGATGAGCCAGGAGTAACTATTCATCGCTTCGACCCTCACCCTAGTCCTCCTTTCAGGGGTAGGTTTTTACGCTGAGAAAAGACAAGTCGTCATTCCCGCGAAAGCGGGAATCCAGGGGGAATATGCAATAGTTCAAGGTTGAAGCTCCTGGATGCCCGCCTGCGCGGGCATGACGAACACGCGGAGCCCAACGATGGGAAATCTGCGCCGATTGTGGCTTGGCTGAAAAACCTACCCTTATGAGCCCTAGCCCTCTCCCTGGCAGGGAGAGGGAACTGAAGAACGTCCACTCGGGCAATAATGCCTACGCCTCAAACCACTTCTCCGTGCGCAATTGCTCCCATACTTTTGCGACGACCGCTCCGCCACGCTGGAGCACCCGAGCTTCGTCATCAATCACCATACGTCCGTCATAAAACTGAAAGTTACCATCAGTCATAACATGACGAACACATAGACCATTGGCATAGAGCAGATTATTGAGCGGTTCAGGTGGGACAGTACCGACCCCAGTGAGCAAGCCAGACACATCGATCGTGCACAGGTCGGCTTTGGCACCGACGGCTATGCGACCGAGGTCGTCGCGTTTTAAGCCGTTGGCTGGATTCACAGTCGCGCTGGCGATGGCATCCCACAAGGTTGGCGCTTTCAATGGCACTGGACTCTTGTCTGCCAGTAGCCGCGCGCGTGCTCGACCATACAGCACTGCGAGTTTAATGTTTTCGACGTAATCGTTTGAGTGGGTATCAATACCAATAGACGTGTTCAGACCAGCCGCGAGTGCTTCTGGATATGGATGTAAACCGCTACTGCCACCAGCCCCATTGGCAGAGGGGCAATGACCGAAGGTGACTTTATTGCGAACCAATACTGGCAGATCGCTTGCTGGTTCAGCGGCAAGCAAGTGAGCGGCAAAAACCGGTTGTGAGTAAAACTCAAGTCCTTCTAGCCACTCAGCGGGGCGTTTGTTCCACAACCGTTTCACCGCGGTATTCTCGCCAGCGCCTTGTGACAAGTGAATGTGAATACCGTTGCCCAATTCTTTTGCGGCAGCAAGGATTGCCGTGATCGTCTCCGGCGTATGTGTGTCGGTCGCATGTGGCGTCATTTGTGGTCGGATGCGGCCATCTTCGGCATTGTTGTTGGCTAAACCAAATTGTCGATTGGCTTCAATCTCTTTGAGCGTGTCTTGAACGGAATCACGCAACACCTGGTCATCTTTACGAAACCAGATTGGGAAGAGACGTGCGATCCCAGGAATCATGCCGCCGGGGTAACCACGTACACCCCAGCGTTTGGCGATACGAACGTAAGATTGTGCCTGGCGCAGACTGAGGCTCATCTCGACATGGGTCGTGCAACCTGAACGCAGCAGTTCAGCGACATTGTACGCAGTTAACGCATCCAACTCTTCATCTGTGAGCGATTCTACGACTTCGAGTGGCCGTGCGTATGACCGCCCACTTTCGATGAGACCACGAGTTGGTGACGCTGAGCAGGCATGCGTATGACCAGAAATCAAACCTGGCAAGAGGAGTTGCCCATGCGCATGCACCCGTTTCGTACGACCCGCAATACGCCCAGATTTCACCTCTTCGATACGATCGTCTTTGACACGCACCGACGCATCGGGCAGCAACGCAAGTTTGCCATCGGTATAGGTCAACGCCCACGAGGCCTCGATGATGCAATCGCGATGTGGGGGTTGTACGCGCGCTGGAGATTTACGGGCAAAGGCAGGAGATGGAGTCCCAGTCACTGCAGTGGCGAACGTTGCTCCAGCAATAGCACTCCCGGAGAGAAAGCGACGGCGGGTGAGATTGGTATTTCCCTCGGACTCTCCAGTGTTGCAGAGAAAGCAGCCGCCACGATCGTTGAAATTTGGGATTGTCATAGGGTGATCCTCCTCACCGAAGACAGGTAAAACGTAACCACAGCCGCTCTCCTTTTCCGTTTTACCTATTTACGTTTTACACATCGATACACTGCACAATCGCTTCGGTCACCGCCTGTGTTCCTTCTACAGGGCACCCTTCGGTATCAATCCATACCCGCCGGTCTTTGCACGTCGTCTCAACCGCCTCGCGAATCGCCTCGCTGGCTGAGGTCTCACCTAGATATTCGAGCATCATCGCTGCAGCGAGCATTGCGGAAATAGGATTCGCCTTATTGGTTCCCGTCAAGGTAGGAGCAGAACCGTGCGTCGTCTCGAACACAGCGTGCTGAGTGCCGATATTGGCTGCCCCACAGAAGCCGAGCCCACCAGCAGTGGCCGCTCCGAGATCGCTGAAAATATCACCGAGGAAATTCTCACAGACAATGACTGAGAAACGCTCAGGCCAGAGGATCAACGCTTGCGCTGCCGCGTCGGCATAGAGGCACTGTTTCTCAATGTCAGGATACTGTTTGCCGACTTCCTCAAAGATTTGACGAAATAACACGTAACTGCGCAGCACGTTGCTTTTGTCGATACAGGTGACGCGTTTTACACCATCGTGCGGTGCACCTGGACGCTTGCGCGCCAACTCGAAAGCAAACTTCACAATCCGTTCGGTACCTGTCCGAGTCGTAACGATCGTATCCCTGACGCCTTCAGGGGTGACCTCTCCAGCTCCGCGCGAGAAATAAATCCCTTCGGTATTTTCACGCACGATCACGTAGTCGATATCGCCCGCGACTTTACCAGCAAGCGCTGTCGCGACTTCGGGAAACAAACGAATCGGCCTGACATTAGCGTAAAGATCTAACCCGTTACGTAGCACGCCACCAAGAATCCCAGCTTCTGTGCCGTCTGGCTTGCGCACGTCAGGCAGTCCCATCGGTCCTTTCAGCACAGCGTCCGCTGTTTTACACGCCGCGAACGCTTGTGGCGACAGGTTCGTACCGGTTTGGCGATAACATTCTGCCCCGGCGGGATGGAACTGCAAGTTGAGCTGAAATCGTTCAAGCTTCTTCTCGACCGTCTCTAGCACACGCAGCGCGGCGTCGATGATCTCCGGGCCAATACCGTCCCCTTTGAGCACCACGATGTTATAGCTCTTCATGCGAGGTGACATACCACAGCCGTCACGGGCTGAGGAAGGGGCCGCAAAGGCAACGTTGCATAATACGACGCACCTCTTGCACATAATGTAACAGGGGAAATCTGTAGACCTCTCGTGGCTCTATGAAAATTCTACACTTCTCAAGTTTAGTGAAGCGCTGCGGGCTGGCCCGTCTCTTGCTGATATACAAAGTAGAGCGTGCTTATCGCTCAATCTCTTTCAGGAGGTGAACAGATATGTTCCCGCACGCATTTTCTTCTGGTGTTCCCGCAGCGATACTCGACATGACAACGGATTTTACACCGTTGCTCGTCGGAATGGTGCTTCTTCTCAGCTTTTGTGTTTTGGCATTTGCCTTTGCAATCGGTGTTCACGATACCCGTGAAGCGCAGCACCAAAATAAACAGGATGTGACGGATACTCGGGAATTCCCTAAAGCTGCATAAATAAGCAGGAACCGGGCTTTGGGATCTGGGCTCTAAATCGGGCCGCGCGAGATGCTGGTACACGTCGGGTTGTCCCCGGAGAGACTGCGGGATATTTTTTCCAAGAAATCGCCTAAAAGACCCCTTGCGCCTCGTTCCAGAGCCCACATCCCAGTTCCAAAGGCCTACTTCAGTTCCTGTTTCCCACCTTCTTGCACTGCCGTCACGCGAAAGCGGCGTTCTTTCTGGTCAAGAGAGCCCTCGATCGTGAGGACCTTGCCACTCTGCAACTGGGCAAGCAGTTCGTCTGTACCATAGAAACGGACCTGGCGAAGCAGTAAGTCTTCCTTGATCGGGTCGCCACGACCAGAAGCGTTCAGCTCTTCCACCCTGCCGATTCGTAACCGCCACGGCTTGTCCTGGACGAAAATGTCAACCAAGATGAGGTCTTCTCGTTTTTCGGACGTTGTCGGCAGTAACGTGCCAGTGATCCGTAGTTGCATCGGTCGGTCAGGATAGACCGACTGCGCCTTCGCTTGTGGCCCCCACACAAAGGTCAGTAATAGTGCCGCCAAAATCACGTGCCTCATACTCTCCTCCTCTTCTTGTCTCACCGCAGTCGTGGAAGGAACATCAGTCTCGCTCTTTTACTGTGGACAATCTGGGTAAGCAAGTGTCGGAGAACAAAGCAAACGCCCCTTCGCCGCACGCCTACATGACTGAGACTTGGCCGTTTCGTCACTTCTGAAGCGAAGGCCTGCGATCACGACTTCGGCGGTGCAGCGAAGTATATTCCGTGTGGACTCCTGGATGAAGAGACGGGACAACTGAGCATCACTTTAAAGCCAGGCGGGCAGTCGAAGAGCGACTGGAGCGCCATCGCGAGTTACCCAAGTGGGATATTCTCATCCACCCTGCTGTTCCCGATTGCTAGGGGACCTTCTTTTCGAGAATTCACCTTCGTCGAGGCTAAGGCATGGGCAAGAATTAAGTTACCGATTAAGAGCGAGGAAGAAGCGTATAGTTCCAATCGCCATGAAACTTACCGGGTTTGATATTGAGCGCTTGAAACTCATCGTCGGAGACCTGTAGGCCTTTG
>VGTJ01000132.1 GCA_016874775.1 Deltaproteobacteria bacterium | reverse complement strand
GTCGCCCGCGTTCATCCAGCTCTTCGACCAGACTTCGATACTTAGACCGAAGCCAGCACACAATGGTCTCGTCTCTCATCCCTGCTCTTGTGCAGAGGCTCTCCACTCCGGTCAATCACTATTGCGGTAAGTTGTTTCCTGCCACCGCCTTAGGAAAACTTCAATACAATCGAAATAAGATTGGCACGCACGAATATGTCACCCTGAGTGAAGCGAAGGGTCTCTCAGAGAGATTCTTCGCTCCGCTCAGAATGACAGGAAGGGCACTTCATATTCGACAGATGGGTAACCGACTCTCACCCCTTGACTCGTTTCCCCCTATTTGATTCCCGCTAACTCGCGCGCATACGCAGCCGCAGAGTTGAAATCATACTCACGGAAGGTCTGGAGTTTTTCCGCTTCCAGTGACCCTTCGGCATGGACCGCAAGCACTTCCTGATACCCGCCGAAGTCACCTGCGGTGAGATCAGAAATCAGGTTCAGCATTCGTAGACGATGTTCGGTCGGGATACCTTTTTTACCACCGAGGTACTTCTTGACATACGGTCCGGTTGCTTCACTGCGCCAGTCTTCGACGCTGGGGCCAGTCACCAACAACCCGCCAGCAATATCTTGCACCATCTGCACCGCAGTGTGATAGTTCGAGGCGAATTGATATTTGGCCACGTTGGTCAGTAACACGTTGGGAATGGCAATGCCCGGCGGGACCACCGCATGTTGATGAGCAGCGGCGATGATGAGCCCTTGCACGGTCGCGTGATAAGCGGCCAGTTCGGTCATCTTCTCGCGAATATGTCCAGCACCATCAACCCCGTTATATTCGGCAATCGCCCGCGCCGAGCCTGCAAATAATTCAAGCAACGGCAGTTTGTAGGACACGGCAGTGAAGCGATGGAATTTGACGAAGGTCAACGCCAGGAAGCCCGCCGCCTCGGTCTCACCATTCATGAAGACACGCTCCCACGGTACAAACACGTCATCGAACACCGTCAGGGTTTCCATCATTTTGTGGCTTGCACTAATGGGAAACTCGAATGGATCTTTTTTGAATCCACCATAAGAACTTGCCAGCAGCTTCAACCCTTTGGTCGCTGCAGGAACAGCAAACGCAACGGAGTACGCTTTATCCTCGGGTTTCATTGCCCGTGTTGGCAGGACAATGACTTCGTCAGTGTTCGTCAACACAGAGGTGTGGACTTTCGCACCACGCACGACGATGCCATCTTTGCGTTCTTCAACGACACGTAAGTAATAGTCTGGGTGCTCTTGTCCTTGCGGCCCCATGCTACGGTCACCCTTGACATCGCTCTGCGCCACAGCGACACCGTAGTCACGGTCACGACACATTTTGTAATACTTCTCGACCCGCTCTTTGTATTCGGGCTTGCCGCGTTTGGCCATTTCTTCGGCAACGATGTGCAGTGCGAACAACGCATCTGTACCGATCTCTTTGATCAGCACAACAAGTGTGGCTCCCTCACGGGTGCTGGCAGCAATGAGTTGGCTGCGCTTCAGCAAATCATCGGCGTTACGCGGGAGGTGGAAGTAGCGCGAGTAGGGCTCCTTGGTTTGCGGATCAATGCAGATTGCCAAGTCACGATAACGCGGGTCCTCGGCCATGCGATAGTCAATGCAGGCATGTTCGACAGCCGTCCCGATGATCGGGTGTGTCGTCACATCGGTGACTAATTCACCGCGATAATACACCTCACGACCATCTTTGAGACTTGCTTTATATTGTTCTGGTGTGCGCAGACCCATAACGTACTCCTCATGAAAAAGTGGGCAAAGTATACTCGCCCCAGTGCGGCTGTGTCCACCGCCCTTACGGAAGCGGTCAGCTCTCAGCGGTCAGCTTCCTTTATTTTGTGACCTTCTTCTCCGGCTGATTGCTGATAGCTAACTGCTGATAGCTCAGATGACCACCTCCAACTGAAAAATCAGATTGTCGCGATCGCGCAAAAAGCCGATACCGTTAAACTGCCCATCCAGATAGTTATATTGCACGGTCAAACGGAATGGGTCACGGACAAAGGTGACTCCTGGCTGTACCAGCCACGCCCCTTGCCAATCATAAAGAAAGATGAGAGCCGGAGAGACAAGCCCCGAGTAATAGGACGTCGAGACCGATAACGTGTTGATAATTTGATACGGGTCAAGGTTGACAAAAGCCTGGTTCCTCCGGTGCGGGTCGCGTACCGGAACTGCAAAATGAGCAAACCCGAAATTTGGAGCGGCCTTCGTGAGCGGCTTGCCATTAAACGATAGGATATTCGAGCCGAAAACCTGACCACTAATGACAAACGATTGGGAAGGATTGAGAAAACGAATGTACCGGTTGATATCTATACCAAGGGACCAACGAATCACGTCAGAACGATCGACGTCACTCTTGTAGCGTAAGAGCGCTTTCCCGCTGACGGGATCAGTCCCAACCTGTCGATACCCAGGGGTAATTCTCCCTGTCAGTGCCGGGCCGAGGAGTTGGTTTGGTGCTGAATTACGATAGAAGGGTTCAGCATAGAAATACGCAAATTCACCGCGAACAACCGCGGAGAGCCGTGGGACACTAAAGCTCATGGTTGCGCCACTAATCTGCATTTTGGGAAACCACTGGTTAGCGTGAAACCGATCAACCAGAAAACGCGAAGTCCGCCCTTCTCGTACTGCTGTTTCAAAGTCCCCAAGGTTAATCGGATCTGCGGTCGCTCGCGTTTCACCCTTGGTGAGTGGCGCGGTTGTCGGGGTTACAATTCGCAGCGTTGGTGCATCAAGATAGGTGTAATAATGAGCCACACTTAAAGTGAAGTCACCAAGCACGGCAATGACCCGCCCTCCGCCACGAGCATCAGTAAAGTTACGGGCGGGCTTTTTGACGAAACCACGAATACCGGCTGGGTTTGGCGTCGCCCACGGTGATCCTGCCGGCACGCCCTCAGCCACTTGGTCATCGAGTGCAACGTACCCTTCGAGATCAATTTCCGAAAACGGTCCCTGGCTGCCCAAGCCATAGACCATGCGCAGCATATCGAGTGGAACACGGCGTTCATCCAGGGCGACAAGAAACCCGCCAAAGCTGGCATCAAGCGGATTGATCTGATCAATCAAACGAAAGACATCAGTTTCACCCCATGACAGATTCTGTCGCCCGAGACGAATGAACAGTGGCCCTTTGGTGTAATCAATATAGGCTTCAAACAAGCGGTGACGGTGACGGAGACGTTGACGGGTGCCAAGACGATCTCCAGCCGAGGTACGCACCTCACGTTTACGGAACACATCTGGTCCGTAGTCCCATACCCCGTCATACTCGCCACGGTACGTCACGAAGTAATCCATATCGTCCGGCGCAAGCAAACGGAGCGGCAACAAGCCATACTGCAGTGGCGCAAGGAGACCGGTATACCGTCCAGCGATCAAATCGGTGAGGTTATGCCGCAATTCCATCTGTACGAAGGTGCGGCTTTGCAGCATGTTCCAATCGTTGTACGGAGTACGTAGGCGCGTATTGTCGGCGGCACGTTGCGTCGCATATGACGCGCGATTATAGACACGCCCGTTAAAGCGAAGAGTTTCTTCTTTGTCTAAGAAAATTGCCCAAGCGTGACTACTCAACACGCTCACTACAAGACCGAAGCTCAGACCCACACGCTGCCACCAGCGCTGTCCTCGCCGTGGGTGTCCATGCATGGAGACTCCTTTTTTCTGGGGGTGTCGTTGCTTCCTGCACACACAGTGTCAGGAACATCGGGAGATTATAAGAGATGAGCAGGTGAGTAAAGGGGAAAGTCGCTACGGGGGAGACTGGCAAAGGCGTGAAGAAGAAATGGAGAACCGGAGACAGGGAGAATCGGAGAAAGAAGTCTCGTCACTATTCTGTTCTCCGTTTCGCCGATTCTCCGTTTCGCCGATTCAGCTTTGAGTCATACTTAGTGCTGTCCTTCGGTCTGCTGGTGCGCTCCCCCGTGGCTTACAGCTGGAGCGCCAGGCTCTTTCGCATCAACAGGCAGTGGCGCCCATCCCGTTGGCGTCTGCGCGTTCTTTGCTCCCCGACGGCTCTCGGTATCACCAAGGGTGAAGCCAATAAGGATGGCTAACCACAGGAATCCAGCTGCAGCAAAGAGCTTTGTCAGCCGACTGCCGTACTTCACGTGCATGAAGAACAATACAACCAGAACGGTCTTTACTCCCGCGATGGCCAACGCAATGACGTTGTTAAGTCGACCAAAGTCCTGAAAAGCGGCAGCAACGGTCAGCAAGGTAAACACCATCAGTGCTGCAAAAATGATCACATATAACTTAGGAGTTGGATGGGCATGATTAACGTGTACGTGTTCCATTAGTGTCGACCAATCAAATAAAGTAATGGGAAAAGGAAGATCCACACGATATCAACAAAGTGCCAGTATAAGCCGAACACCTCAATGGGTGCATAATAATCTTTGTGAAACTTTCCGCGCATTGCCATGATAATGAGCGGAATAATGATCCCGGCACCAATAATCATATGCAGCGCGTGCATTCCCGTCATGGCAAAATAGAAGCTGTAGAAAATCTGTACATGCTTGGGGTGACCATGCGGTTCCGCCCATGCAAAATCCCACCCTGGAATAAGGTGGTGGGTAAATTTGTCGGTGTATTCAATGACTTTCACGCCAAGGAAGATTGAGCCGAGAACAAGAGTGAGGATAAGGAAAAGAACCAGTTGGCTTTTTTTACTATTCTGCGCTGCCCATACCGCCATTGCCATCGTTAAGCTACTACCGATCAGCACGACCGTATTCAGGCCACCCCAAAAAATATCGAGATGGTGGCTCCCGGCAATAAAGGAGTCAGGGTAATAGGAGCGATAGACAGTGTAGCCAGTAAATAGCCCGCCAAAGAAAAGAATTTCTTGGACCAGGAATGCCCACATCCCCAGCGAAATTGCTTCGGCTTGTTGCGCCCGATCATTAAATTGATGGGCGACAAAGGGATCGTGATGCGCCGCGCTAGTGTGTGCTTGCTCGGACAACGTGTGCCTCCGGGAGATGAGTGTATTCGTATGCTTCTTCAGTCACAATTGGTGTGCTGGCAAAGTTTTCGGTCGGCGGTGGAGAGGTGGTATTTTCCCACTCTAGTCCCTTTGCCCGCCATGGGTTTGGGCCAGCCACTTTGCCATACTTGAGCGACCACAGGAAGTAAATAAAGGGGAGCAGATAGCCAATACCAAGAACAAACGCGCCACCAGTCGACATGACATTGAAGATCTGCATTTCTGGTGGATAGGTGTGGTATCGTCGCGGCATGCCAATGTAGCCAACAATGAACTGCGGGAAGAAGGTCAAATTAAATCCGAGAAAGATCAAGGTCGCCGAAATCTTTCCCCAGAATTCGGGATAACACCGTCCGGTGATCTTTGGCCACCAGAAGTGCAATCCGCCCATGAACGCCATGATCTCGCCGCCAACCATGATGTAATGGAAATGCGCAACCACGAAGTAGGTGTCATGCATGTGGATATCAAGACCCATCGTGGCCAAGAATAACCCTGTCACTCCACCAATTACGAATAACCCCAGGAAACCGACAGTGAAGTACATTGGCGATTCATACGAGATCGAGCCTTTGTACAATGTCGCGGTCCAGTTGAAGGTTTTGATGGCCGATGGGATCGCGACCAGCATGGTAATGAGCGAGAAGACCATCCCGGCATACACCGACTGACCACTCACGTACATGTGATGGCCCCAAACAAAGAAGCCAATGATGGCAATGCCGAGGCTTGAGAAAGCAACGAAAGAATAGCCAAAGATGCGGCGTCGAGCGACACAAGCGATCATTTCACTGATTACTCCCATACCTGGGAGGATCATGATGTACACCGCAGGATGTGAATAGAACCAAAACAAGTGCTGGAACAAGATCGGGTCACCACCAAGATTCGGATTGAAAATGCCTAATCCTAACCCACGCTCAAGGATGAGCAGAAGAAGGGTGATGGCAATGACCGGGGTTGCAAGCACCTGAATCAAGCTGGTTGCGTAGTGAGCCCAGATGAACAAAGGCAAGCGAAACCAGGTCATCCCTGGAGCGCGCATGGTGTGAATCGTGACAATGAAGTTCAACCCAGTAAGAATCGAGGAGAAGCCGGTAATGAACGCGCCCCCAGCAGTGAGAATCACATTGCTGTTGGCATACACAGAGCTGTACGGCGTGTAGAACGTCCACCCAGTGTCCACGCCACCAAAGAGCGCAGCGGTCAACACGAACGTCCCACCGATCATGAAAATATACCAACTCATGAGGTTCAGACGTGGAAATGCCACGTCCCGAGCACCGATCATGAGCGGGATGAGAAAGTTTCCTAAGATAGCAGGGATCGACGGAATCAGCACAAAGAAGATCATGATGAGACCGTGCATGGTGAACATTTTGTTGTAGGTCTCGGCCTCCATCAGATCACCACCAGGAGTCAGCAACTCCAAACGGATCATCAGCGCAAAGCTTGCCCCCATGAGGAAGAAAATCGCGATCGCCACTGCGTACAAGATCGCAATGCGCTTATGATCCAGCGTGAGCAGCCACGACTTGATGCTATAGCCGTCGTTAAGATACGTACGACTCGGTATCTCTAAGACTGGCGCTTCTTCATGTTTAGGAACTGCGACTGCGCTCATAATTCACCCTTGGTCTCTGCTTACATTGTCTCTTCTTTCGAAGAGTCAGTTCCATCCGCTTGCGGTTCGTCCGGTTGTGCCGCCGGAGTATCAGTTCCGGCATTTGGCTGTGCGTCATCCGCTGGCGGAGTAACTACAGCAGGCGTTTCAGTTGATGGGCTTGCCGCCTGTCCTTCTGTTGCTTGCGGCTCAACCGGTTTGGTTTCAGTAGGAGGCGAAGTCGCCGCATGCGCCCCTGGCGCTCCAGCCAAAGACTTAATATAGGCGATCAACTGCATGATGGCATCTTCAGTTACTTGCCCTTGGAAGGTTGGCATCACAGGTTGATACCCAGCGGTGATTTTCGCCGTAGGATTCAAAATCGATTCACGGATATAGGCTTCATCAAAGAGGACTTTTTGTCCACCTTGCAGCTCAATCTCTTTTCCATAGAGTCCTTGTAATACCGGAGCCATAATACCATTGGTCTGATGGCAGGTCATACAACGCTGCTCTTGGAACAGACGCGCTCCAGCCATCTCCGGCGTTTCTCCAGTATTGACCGCGGTCGCTCCACCGGTTTTGAGCCACTGCTCGTATTGTGCGGGCTCCATCACTACGACACGACCAATCATCATCGAGTGCTTGGTGCCACAATATTCCGCGCAGAAAATATGGTATTCACCAGCTTTGCTCGGCTCAAACCAACTTGTGGTATATCGTCCTGGTACGGCATCCATCTTGGCACGAAACGCTGGAATGTAGAAGCTATGCAATACATCCTCGGACGTGATGGTCAGCCTGATCGGCTGGCCAATGGGAACATGCAGCTCATTGATTTCCCGCTTGCCTGATGGATGTTGCACCTTCCACATCCATTGTTTACCAACAACGGAGAAGTTGATCGCTTCTGCCGGTGGAGTGGACAGCTCGAAAAACAGCACGGCTCCCCAGCCAAACATCGCCAGCACCAAACCAAGTGGAATCACTGACCAGAGAATTTCCAGCGGCAGATTACCTTCAATCTGTTCTGGAATTTCGTCTTCGGATTTCCGTTTGTACTTAATGACAAACGAAACAATGGCGGCATACACTCCCAGTGACACCAATACGGTCACTAAGATGATCAAGATATAAATGGCATCAACCTTCCAGGCGAAGGAGGATGCGAGATCAGGCCAAAAAGCGAATTTTCCTATCATGGTCGTCCGGTATCACGCAATTTACACGTTACTTTTTTTCGGCATCAACGGCTTTGCGTTATCGCTGGTTAACGGTTCTCGGCGGTCACGACGCAACGAAATCAGCATAAATGACCCAAGTACGAGCACAGTCATGAGGCCACTAAGCTGTAATGCTCTTGTAATGACGAGACCATACTTTCCGGTAGTCGGATCATAGTGAAAACAAAGCAGTAGCACTTGATCCACCGGAGAGCCGATCTTTCCGGCGGAAGCTTCAACGAGTCCCAAACGTACATCGCGAGGGGCATACTCAACCCCATAGAAATAACGGGACAACTTTCCGTCTGGCGTCAACACCATTATGCCACTGGGATGTTGATACTGTTTGGATTGCTCATCGTAAGCATAGCGGAAACCCACAGCCTGGGTTATCTGCTGTATCGTGGCTTCATCACCTGTGAGGAAACTCCAGCCGTTTTCCGCCCCTTTGCGGCTGTAACTTTGTAAGGAGGTTTGTCTTTTTAACGCAGCCGCTGCTGTTGTATCTCTATGATTGATACTGATAGTCACGATGTTGAAATCAGTACCCGCAGAAAGTGACATCGTGCGTAGAGTGCGAATGAGGCCATTAATAACGAGGGTGCACAGCATGGGGCAATCGTAATAAGCAAAGGAAAGGATGACCGGCTTTTCGCCAAAGTATTCTTCCAGTTGCACCGCTTTTCCATTTTGATCCCGAAATTGCAAATTCAAAGGAATTTGTGTGTTTAAGCGTTGATCAAGTCCGATATTGGCAAACGGATTTTCTGAAGCTGGCTTGCCGTATGTAGCGTCTTGGTTGTAAGCAGCGAGCTGAGCACGGACAGGAGTAGTAAGAGAGGACAACGAAACGCATATAGCGAGGAAAATAGACCATAGGTAATGAGATCGCACTGCGATCCCACAGTACGATGGGCCTCTTCTGCTTGGACAGGGTGCGTAGTGCTTTTCCATGACCTTATTTACTGCGCCGATTTTGCTTCTTCCCGTGCTGGCAAGCCCCGTTGTGATAATAGCTCGATTGCTCGATCGATAGGAATACCAACAACACCAGTGTCTTTGTTTACCCAACGATACTGCGTGAGAACACCTTGCTCACGAGCGTGCAGCTCTTTTAGGTCTTGTCCTGATGAAACCTGAAGATGCGGTGTTGGAGGAATTTGTTCAGGGCTAGCCAATGGGGACAATGGGGCGTCGGTGCGAGTAAAATTAAAGTTCATGTAGTCGAGCAAAATCTTGACAGTCGCAAACGTTGCTATAGCGGTCACCGCGAGGATAACTGCAAAAAGAAGCACTGGCTTTACTTGTACCGTGCTGATCTCGTGCAAGAGACCAGTAGGGGGATGTTCTGATGAATTATGTTTCGCTGTGTGCGATTCCATAGACAATAACCTTTAGGCGTGTTCTAACTCGCCAGTAACCGCTTCATACGAGTTGTCTGGGAGCGGTAGAAGCGATCGCGATTGCAAGAGCCAGAAGAACGCTGCTAACCACGCACCGCCGATAGCAATGACAGGGATAAGATAGGACAAGTGGAGATGCAGTGAATGGATCTCTCCATCGTTGGGAAAAGCCGGAATAATTTGCCAGTAGAGATCGACGAAACGCATGAACAGCATGTATACGGCAACTTTTACCAGAAGATTCTTTTTACGTTTCAGCTTCTGTGACAGAAGAATGAAAAACGGCACGAAGAAATGGAAGATCATGAGGCCAAGAGCAACAACTTGCCACCCATTCCGGATGCGATGCAGATACCAGGGAATTTCTTCGGGTAAGTTTGCTGACCAAATGATCAAGAATTGAGAGAACGCCGCATACGTCCAGAGAACAATGAAACCGTGCATCAATTTGCCTAGGTCATGAAAACGCTTCGGCACAGTTAGTTCGTCGAACGGTTCGTAATTGGAAAACCATTTCGTCATGACAATGGCGAAAGCCAAGGTCACTAACCCTTGACACACGACAAAGAACGCACCGTAGATGCTAGAGTACCAATGAGGTTCGATGGACATCACCCAATCATAGGAGGCGCCAGTGGTGATCAAGAAGAACAGGACTGCTCCTGGTCCACTGATATTCTCCGCCTTCTTCACAATATCGAGGTTAGGTGTCTTCTCGAACTCTTGTGACCGTTTGTGAAGCATCCACATCCACAGGAACCAGAAACCAAAGTACAGTACAGCTCGCAGAAGAAATGCCTGAGTATTAAGATAGAAGGCTTTCTGCTGAAGGATGTGATCATGAGCTGCGTGTTCAGTCGCCCACTCATACAGATACGGGATTCCCGGAATCAATAGAATAAAGAGTAGTGCCATTAACGGCAGGGTGCGCATTCCAGCTTCAAGGAACCGCCGACTGGCGTGGCCCCAATCGCCACCAACCAGGTTATGAAGCATCACGAGGCCAAGACAGCCGAGCGTGATATTCATCCAGTACATAAATCCGAGGAGATAGCCTCGATAGAAGACGGTTGGGTTGGTCATCGCCGCAACAATACAGGCGAGTGCGCCGGCGACCGCAACACCCGTAGCGAGCTTCTGATGGCGAGCAATTTTTGCTCGTAAGGTTTCAGAAATGTTCATTAGTGCGTTCCGTCTAGTTGCTGTCGAGCTTCTGCTGGGACATCGTCAATTTTTGCGTTCTGGCTCAGTTGTAATGCACGAATGTACGCAATGATCGCCCAACGATCACGAACCGAAACACGATCTGCATAGTCAAACATCGCGCCAAAACCGTTGGTGATAACATTGAAATAATAACCAACCGGAGCCTCTCGCAAGCGATCGATATGATAGGATGGCGGATGCTTCAACCCGCGCTGAACAATCGCCCCTTCACCATCTCCCAATGCACCGTGACACGGAGAGCAGAAGATGTTGTAACGCTCCTGGCCACGCACGATAACATCTTGTGTAATCGTGAATGGAAATGTGGTGACAAACTCGTCATTCACGCGACCAGTGAATAAGTGCGCATCTTCTTGCAACGTCCCCCGGGCAACAACTCCGGTGACGAGGGGTCGAGCTGCACGCCCATCAGAAAAAAAGTTGTTCGCTTCGAGAGGTTCAAATCGTGGCTGGTCGTGCATGTCTTGCCGACAGCCCGTAGCAATGAGGAAACTGCTCAGCACCAGCCCGAAGAGTCCGGTCTTGTGTATGATACGTGATGCCATAGTGCTATGGTTCGACTTCTGAAATATACGTTGGATGACACTGCTCAAGGAAACTTTTTGTTTTATCGATATCAAATTGTGGATCAGCCGCTTCGATACACAGGAAGAAGCGATCGTTTGACGCCATATTAAACCGATCGACATTAAAGACCGGATGATACGGCATCGGTAACCCGTTGAGAGCGAACATAGAGAGCACCGCTGCAAACGAGGCGAATAAGATCATCAGTTCGTATGTCACTGGAACGAACGCCGGCCAGCTATGGTAGGGCTTACCACCGACCATAAGCGGATAATCAATCACTGAAACCCAGTATTGCAGACCATACCCCGCGGCAATTCCAGTCAATCCACCAATAAGTACAAAAGCTGGGAGCCATGATGGTTTGAATCCAAGCGCCACATCAAGTTCTTCAATTGGGAATGGCGAATAACCATCCATTTTCGTATAGCCAGCGTCTTTGGCCTTGTGGGCGGCAGCCTTAAGCTCTTCTGCTGACTCGAATTCAGCCATCAGCCCATAGAGTGAGGGCTTTTTCTCTGCGTGTGCAGAACTCATACCGCTGCCTCCTCTGTGTGTGCTTTTCCGTGCTGCTTGCCATGATGCTTGCGCTCGAACAACAACAAGCGCATTTCCGCGATAGAAATCGCTGGCAAGGCGCGAACAAACAAGAGCATCATCATGAGGAAAAATCCCATGGTGCCAATAAAGATACCAAAGTCCCATATCGTGGGATAATACATACCCCAAGATGAAGGGAGGAAGTCTCGATGCAAGCTGGTAACGACGATCACAAACCGTTCAAGCCACATACCGACGTTGATCGACATGGAGACCAAGAAGAGCAGCCATACATTATGGCGCACCTTACGGAACCACAATAACTGAGGAATGACGATGTTGGTCAGAACCAGCATCCAATAAGACCAGCCATATGGGCCGAACATACGGTTCATCATCATCGCGTATTCATGCGGGTTGGCTGCATACACCAAGCTGATGAATGCTTCCATCGCATAACCGTAAGAGACGAAAAGGCCGGTTGCCAACATAACTTTCGCCATATTGTCCAGATGGCGTAGGGTAATGAAATCTTCCAGCTTATACACAGAACGCAACGGAATGCCTAAGGTGAACACCATTGCGAACCCGGCGTACACAGCACCAGCGACGAAGTAGGGAGGAAAAATCGTTGTATGCCAGCCAGGAATGACTGACACCGCGAAGTCGAAACTCACGATCGAGTGGACCGACACAACCAGAGGAGTCGAAAGTCCAGCAAGCAGCAAGTAAGCAATTTCGTAGCGCTGCCAGTGTAAAGCAGATCCGCGCCATCCCATTGCCAGCATCCCATAAATGGTCTGTCCAACTTTCGTCTTAGCGCGGTCGCGCATTGCTGCAAGGTCAGGAACCAGACCGACGTACCAGAAAAGTAAGGAAACAGTCAGGTACGTGCTCACCGCAAACACGTCCCAGATCAGTGGGCTACGGAATTGTGGCCACACATTCATCGTGTTCGGATAGGGGAACAACCAATAAGCCGCTAACCAGGGCCGACCAGTGTGAAGCAGCGGAAACATACCAGCACACAGCACGGCAACCAGGGTCATGGCCTCAGCGAATCTGTTGATCGATGTTCGCCATTGCTGACCAAGAAGATGGAGAACAGCCGAGATGAGTGTTCCAGCGTGACCGATTCCGATCCACCAGACAAAGTTGATAATCGCAAACCCCCAGCCGATAGGGATTGTGATTCCCCAAATTCCGGTACCAACCACGAGAAGCACGACAGCCGAGATGGTAAGTGAACCGACTCCCATCAGGGCGATGGCGAGGGCAACAAACCAACTCGTCGGAATATGTCCGGACAGGATGATATCGCTGAGTTTTTCCGTAATCGACCGATACGTGAGCGTCGGTCCCATAATCGGAGGGACCTGATTCTCTCCAATCGGTTGCGGAGCGGGGCGAGCCACACTAGCCATTCTCAATCTCCGGATTTGGGTTCTTGAGTCGCGCTAAATACGTTGTGCGCGGACGGGTATTTAAGTCAGTCAGGAGTCCATAGTTTAATGGCGACGCCTTCGCCTTTGCGATACGACTATTGGGGTCGTTAAGGTCACCAAAAGTTATTGCCTCGGCTGGACATGCAGCTTGGCATGCAGTGACCACTTCTCCATCACGCACCTGACGATCTTCTTTTTCAGCCGTAATTCGCGCGGCGTTGATACGTTGCACACAATACGTGCACTTTTCCATCACGCCACGGCTGCGGACACTCACATTCGGGTTCCGTTGCATCTTGATCGATGGCGTATCCCAATCTTGATAGAGGAAGAAGTTGAAACGACGGACTTTGTATGGGCAGTTGTTTGAACAATATCGAGTGCCCACACACCGATTATACACCATGTCGTTCAACCCCTCCGAACTGTGCACCGTCGCCCCGACTGGGCAGACAGGCTCACACGGAGCATTCTCGCACTGCATACAAGGCACGGGTTGATGCACGGTATCAGGGTTGTTTTCATCCCCGGTGTAATAACGATCAACGCGAATCCAGTGCATTTCGCGACCGATGCCGACTTGCTTCTTGCCGATCACGGGGATGTTGTTTTCAGCTTGACAGGCGATAGTGCAGGCATTGCAGCCGATGCAGGAACTCAAATCAATCGTCATTCCCCATTTACGCCCATCATATGGGACCGGTGGATAAAGCGTCATGTCCGGGGCAGGATCTTCGCCCATCTCTTTCACGAAGTTGGGTTCGTGATGATATTCACCGATTGTGCCAGCCCGAACGAGATTACGCCCCTCCATGAGGTAATGTTCTTGTGTGGCCACAAGTTGATAGGTCTTGGTGGTTTTCGTGATTTCGACACCAGTCCCCACCCAGGGCGCATCGGAGGTGCGTAACGCATTGGCATTAAAACCAATACCTCCACCCACCCGACCAGCGTATGTACGTCCATACCCGAGGTGGACCGTCACCGTCCCATCTGGGTATCCAGGTCTGACCAAGATTGGCGCTTCAACCGTTCGTTCAGCATAACTGAGTGTGACAACTTGATTATCAGATAGCTGCAAGCGTTGCGCCATTGCTGGGCTGATAATAGCCGCATTGTCCCATGTCAGTTTGGTCAACGGCTTGGGCAACTCTTGTAACCAACCGTTATTGCTAAACCGCCCATCCCATACAGTCGGGTCTGGACGAAAGATAATTTCTGAAGTTCCAGCTCCGTTTGCATGGCTAGAGGATGACCAGTCAATGGTCTTCAGCGATACTGATTTTGCAGGGAGTGCGCTGTCTGCCACAACTCCGTCATGGAGAGCATGGCGCCAGAAATGTTCAAAATCACCTTCTGTTTTTTGCGTTTTCCAGTAGTTGCGTACAATTTCGTAACCAGACGCACCCGGCTGGCCAAGCAACGCCGCCACAACTTCATGGAACGATTTTCCACCGTATAACGGAGCAATCAAAGGTTGAACGATTGATACCGTACCGTCGTACGCACGGGCGTCGCTCCAAGCTTCGAGCGAATGCGCCTCAGGAATATGCCAATGACAGCGCTCAGCCGTCTCATCTGCATGTAAGCTACAGTGTACGCGAAGAGTAACTTTATCGAGAAGTTCAGCAAAGCGTACGTCAGCCGGAGCGGAGTAGACCGGGTTACCGCCGAGAATGATAAGCACTTCGACTTTCCCAGCTTCCATGTCCGCAGCCAGCTCACGCAGAGAGGCCATCGATTCGGCTGCTTCACTTTGCAGTGGACCAGTATAGGTCACCGTTTTTCCAACATTACCCAACGCATCGTTCATCGCATACGCAAGAGCATGAACGACTGGTGGCTGATAATCGCCAGCCACAACCAGACTCGCGCCCTTCTGCTGTTGCAAATCACTGACGAGAGCTGCGATCCATTTCTTGTACTTCTCAGCGTCTGCCCATTGACCAGACTGAACATTGGCAACCCCGAGTTCAGCTGCAACCGCACGAGCAAATGCCTCTACTTCACTGGCCCGTAACGACACACGGTGGTCGGCCATCCCACCAGTCAAGTTAGGAGAACTTTCCGCCACATACAGGCGGTTCATCGTGTTGACATTATGATCCTCCACTCTGCGCTTGGCAGCAAAATCGCGTGCATAGCGGACATTGCCTGGCAGCGAGAAGAGGAGGTCAGCATCCAACGAGAGAATCACATTCGCTTTATCAACATGGTAGACTGGGTCGACATCTTCACCAAAGGCAAGACGTGCACCAGCACGTACAGCATCTCGACCTGCAGGTTCATATTGATGCCAGCGAGCCTGCGGATACTCTTTCAGCAATGCCTGTAGTTGAGAAGCAAGCGTTGGAGAGGTAACCGTTTCCGTCAATATGCAGAGCCCGGCTCCACCTTGCGCTTTTTGACTATCAAGCGGAGATTGAACCGCAGCAGTGAATACGTCCCACGAGCTAATACGGCGTGCATTGGTAACAACCTGACTGCGATCAGGGTCGTAAAGATCAAGTACCGCCGCTTGCGTAAAAGCGTCCGTGCTGCCGAGGCTTCCAGGATGTAGGGGATTCCCTTCGATCTTTGTCGGCCGACCGGTGTGGCTTTCGACGAGCACACCAGTTGCCACACCGTTCAGCAGTACGGCTGTAGCAAAGTACTGGGGATGCCCAGGAATGACGTTTTCAGGCGGCTTAGAGTAAGGGACGATTGTCTCGTCTGGTTGCCGCGTACAGGCACTAAGCCCGGCCAGTGCCAACGACGCGCCCATAAACTGGAGAAAATTTCGACGGCTGAGCGTATCTAGCCAAGGCGCATGTCGCGGGAATTCCTTATGGAGGAGTTCCTGAAATTCGTCAGTATTGGCGAGTTCCTCAAGACTTCGCCAGTACTGTGGCCCACGATTCTCAGAGAGGCGGTTACGAATCGCAGCCAAGTCGAGTGGAGTTTTTTGCGGGTGTGTTGTCGTCATCGGTGGCAAATCGAACAGTTAAGCATTTTGGCTTTATCGATATGATGGTCGCCAATCAGTTTTTCTCCCAGCGCAAGCTGGTCACCTTCTGGCTTCCATCCCATCTGGAAAACGGCTTCACGTGGGCGGATAAACTTCTCAGGCTGCTTGTGACATTGAATGCACCACTCCATATCCAGCGAATTCACCTTCATCATCAGCGGCATCTGATCGACGCGGCCATGGCAGGTTTCACAACCTACTCCCTTGCGGACGTGAATGCTGTGATTGAAGTAGACAAAATCGGGTAAGTCGTGGACGCGGAGCCATTCGATCGCTTTATCTGTCCTATAACTGGCGCGGATCGGTTCAAGTATTGGCGCTTCAGTCCAGATCTGCGAATGACATGTCATACAGGTCTTAACTGCAGGGATACCACCGAAAGCCGTATCTTCAACTGAAGTGTGACAATAACGGCAATCTATCCCGAGTCCGTTGACATGATGTTTATGGCTGAAGGGGACAGGTTGTTCGCGAGAGACCCCGACCATGTTGACATAGGGTGACCGAGCCAACCCCATGACCAACGCTAACCCTCCTGCGGCAAGGAGGCCACCAACAACTATACTGACCTTAGATAAGATGTTTGTCTTTTGAGGAAAAATTTGAGCCATCGAAGCGCCTTCTCCAACTCCCTCTACTTTATGAGAAAAGCATTTGCTGCGATTGCGGACTGACTAGAAGCAAAACTACACGAACGGTTATTTAGTTCTAGAGCAACTTTCGCTTCTCACACACTGATTCACAAATCTTCCATTTCGCTGTTTACGCCGTTCCCAAATGACAGAGAAATGTTTTCTATGTGAAATCAGCAACTTGTCTTTTCTTTCTTCTATCCAATCGATGAGACACGTCGCTCTTTTATTAGCGGTGCTAAAAATTGCGACAGAAGAAAAATCATAACTGTGAAAACCCCCAAGATCCCTGCCGGGCGGAAATATAGAGGAGGCGAAAAATTATGCAATGGCCCCTCGTAAAAAGCGCATCACTTCTTCTGGGTAGATTCTCTAAATCTTTTGTGTACTTCGCTGCGACTGTTCCCTTACCAGAGGCAAAGGGCTTAACGCCCCTTGTCTTCGGTAGCAATCTACCCATGGGCGCGGAGAGTGATATAAGCAATACTCATGCGTTATTTTTGTCCTGTTTGCTGCGCCCATAACGCTTGCGCTTGTTCCCACCCCACGACAGCCAGCGTATTTCCTTCCTTATCGATAAATTGCAACGGCCCCAGAAACGTCATATAGAACTCGCTATCCTCCGGGAAATGGGTGCGATCATGGCGTGCATTACAAGCCTCGTACCCATAGCCAACCGCATGCGCAGTCGCTCCACCTTTTTCGCCGCCACCGCGTACTTCCATTTTTCCTTTGGTCAACAAGTATTCACCTGGGCCAATGTGAATGTGGCTTGCAAATGAGGATCCCTTTGGACAGTCATAGATTGCCGTCCACGCACCAACTTCTGGCGACACATGTAATAACTTCCACCGAATCCCTCCGGTCGAAAATTCCCCTGGAAACGGTTGCCATTCAACAGAACTGATATGCGTGTATTCATCACCTGGACGTGGTTTCATTGCAGCCTCTCCTTTTTGTGAAGTTGACATTCCACGGCGATTTGTCGGTTCGTCAGAGCCGACATAGACCGCTGCAAGCGACTATGCAAGACCGCATTGACAATCTGCGCTGCTCTTTAATTTCATTTCTTATGCTATGGTAGGAGCGGATTGCCCCCGGGATACAGGTCCACGGTGAAAAACGCACACCACAAAAGCCAAATTCGCCGTCGCTCTCTGACCATAGGAGAGCACGGGTGTTGCTTTTAGGGTTGATTTTCCTGCTTCTCCTCATCATCGGCGTGCACGTAGTCAGACAACCATCGTTCCTTTCGTTTCTCGGTTTCTCTGCACCTCCACCACAACCCAGACCCGCGGCGGAAGAAGATGAAAATGCCAGTATCGACTTCCTCACGGTTGCTGCGCTTGCGATAGAGGAAACCACCTCGGGGAAGTTTCGTTCTGGCGGATTAGGGCTTGCGCGAACTGCGTGGGAAGTTCTGCGCGGTCAACCTGAACGGCCAAGCATCAGCGAAACGTTCTATCAAGGGAAAACGTATAGAGTTACGTATCAACAAGAACGTGTCTGGCAGATTGACAAATCCTGGGGAGAGAAAACGCCAACAGTAGGAGAGGCACGCTCTCGGGTCCGCCGATATCTCCCGTTAGATAGCTCTTTGGCCGAGACCATAGCAAAATCTGACCAGGTAGTTGTCGATGTCTATCGGAGTCACATGCTTGCACAATTACTTGCAGCAGACCCGATCGAACCTGTTGCCAGGAAAGGCAAACGTCGTAAAAAAGAACTGCCCACCGAACGTTGTGTCGTCGTTCATCGGCTAAGGCATGGGCAAGAATTAAGTTACCGATTAAGAGCGAGGAAGAAGCGTATAGTTCCAATCGCCATGAAACTTACCGGGTTTGATATTGAGCGCTTGAAACTCATCGTCGGAGACCTGTAGGCCT